>CAYUDF010000258.1:0-5403 GCA_964443465.1 uncultured bacterium | reverse complement strand
CGGTCGCCCTCGTCGAGGAGCAGGAATTCCGATTTACGCGAAATGACGATATCGTAATCGGCGCGCCTGGATATGACACGCAGCTTTTTAAAGGTCGCCCGTCCGGAGTATTTGACCACTTTTTGCGTCTGCTCAGCGATGCGGCCGGCGATTCCACCGATGTGGAACGTTCGCAGCGTCAGCTGCGTACCCGGCTCGCCGATACTTTGTGCGGCAACAACACCCACGGCCTCGCCTTTTTCCACGATGTGGCCGGTGGCCAGGTTGGTGCCGTAGCACAAACTGCAGACTCCGCGTTTGGATTCGCACGTGAGCACGCTTCGAATCTTGACCGTTTCGACGCCGCGATCTTCGATGGTGGCTGCGAGGTCCCAGGTCAGCAGCGTGTTGGCATCGACGATAATATCGCCCGATACCGGGTCAAAAACATCGTCAACAACCACCCGCCCGCGGATACGATCGGAAAGGGACTCGATGATCTCTTCGCCCTCTTTCAGCGAACTGATGTCGATACCCATGATGGTGCCGCAATCGGGATCCCTGACGATCACGTCCTGCGCCACGTCTACCAGGCGCCTTGTGAGGTAACCGGCGTCAGCGGTCTTGAGCGCTGTATCCGCCAGACCCTTGCGCGCGCCGTGTGTCGAAATAAAGTACTGCAACACCGACAACCCCTCGAGGAAGTTGGCGACGATCGGCATTTCGATAATTTCACCGATCTGACCGGTGATTTTTTTCTGCGGTTTCGCCATCAGTCCGCGCATACCGGCCAACTGCCTCACCTGGTCGCGGCTACCCCGCGCCCCAGAGTCCGTCATCATAAAGATCGGGTTGAGTCCGTCGCGGTCCTTGCGTAGCGTTTCCATCATCAAATCACTGACTTCAGCCGTCGTACGCGTCCAAGTATCAATGATCTTGTTGTAACGCTCGCCGTCTGTGATGTCGCCCTCTTCGTACTGCTGCATAATTTCCTGCACGTCTGCGGTCGCCTTGTCGACAATAGACTGCTTCTCGGGCGGAATAACGAGGTCATCCATGCCGACGGTCAGGCCACTGGCTGTTGCATACTGGAAGCCGGCGGCCTTGAGGGCATCCAGAAACTGGATCGTCGCCTTGAGACCCGTTGCATCAAACGCTTCCGCAACCAGGTTGCGAAGCCCCTTGTTGTCCATAACTTCGTTCTTAAAACGCAGCGGCTCCGGAATGACGCTGTTAAAAATCACACGGCCAACAGTGGTAGTAATCAACTCACCGTTCCACCGCAGCCTGATCTTGGCGTGTATCGCAATTTCCCCAGCCTGATAGGCTAATTGCGCTTCATCCATCGAAAAGAATGCTTTGCCTTCGCCCTTGGCGCCCACCTGGGCCATCGTCAGGAAGTAACACCCGATAACCATGTCCTGGGAAGGAACGGCAAGCGGCTTGCCGTTGGCCGGCGACAGGATATTGTGAGCGGACAGCATGAGTGTGCGCGCTTCCAGTTGCGCCTCGTAGGAAAGCGGCACGTGGACCGCCATCTGGTCGCCGTCGAAGTCGGCGTTAAACGCCGCGCACGCCAGCGGGTGGAGACGGATTGCCTTACCCTCGACCAGCACGGGCTGAAACGCCTGGATACCCAGCCGGTGCAGCGTCGGCGCACGGTTGAGCATGACGGGGTGTTCCTGGATGATCTCTTCGAGAATATCCCACACCTCGGGGCTTTCCTGCTCCACCAGTTTCTTGGCGCTCTTTACCGTCTGGACGTAATTCTTTTCTTCCAGCTTGCGAATGATAAACGGTTTGAACAACTCCAGAGCCATGCTCTTGGGCAGACCGCATTCGTAGATTTTAAACTCGGGGCCTACCACAATCACCGAACGACCGGAGTAGTCAACACGTTTACCCAGAAGGTTCTGGCGGAAGCGTCCCTGCTTGCCCTTGAGCATGTCGCTGAGACTCTTCAACGGACGGTTACCCTGTCCCCGGACGGCGCGCGAACGACGGCCGTTGTCAAACAGCGCGTCCACCGCTTCCTGAAGCATGCGTTTTTCGTTTCGCAGAATGACTTCCGGAGCCTTGATTTCGACCAGTTTTTTCAGCCGGTTATTCCGGTTGATCACACGGCGGTAGAGATCGTTGAGATCCGAAGTGGCAAACCGTCCACCTTCGAGCGGGACAAGCGGGCGAAGTTCCGGCGGCAACACCGGCACCACATCCATAATCATCCACTCGGGCCGGTTTTCCGACGAACGGAAAGCTTCGACGACTTTCAGCCGTTTCAACAGGTCCTTTTTGCGCTGCGTCGACGTCTCCGTCTCGATCCGCACGCGCAATTCCTTGGACAACGAATCGAGTTCAATGCCCTTCAGCAAAAGCTTGATCGCTTCGGCGCCCATGCGAGCGTCGAACTCTTTGCCCTCTTCCTGCAGTTCCATGAACTTGTCTTCGGAGAGGAGCTGGTCTTTTTCGAGTTCGGTGTTGCCCGGGTCGATCACAATGTACGACTCGTAATACAACACACGCTCCAGGTCGCGGATCGTCATGGCCAGAAGATGGCCGATCCGGCTGGGAAGCCCCTTAAAAAACCAGATATGCGAAATCGGAACAGCCAGCTCGATGTGTCCCAGCCGTTCGCGACGCACGTTTGCGCGGGTCACTTCGACGCCGCACCGGTCGCAGATCACGCCCCGGTAACGGATTCGTTTGTACTTCCCGCAACTGCACTCCCAGTCCTTGACAGGACCGAAAATACGTTCGCAAAACAAACCGTCTTTTTCGGGCTTGAACGACCGATAGTTGATCGTTTCCGGTTTTGTTACTTCGCCAAAGCTCCACTCGCGGATTCTCTCCGGCGATGCGAGCATGATTCGGATCGATTTGAAATCCGTAGGCTTTTTTCTGTCCCTATCCAGGTTTACGTACACGTATAACCTCCTGAAACGGTGCTAGGCGCCGTAGTACGGGGGCGAAGGCCGAGGGCTATCAGCCCCTCTCCAGCTCCACATCCAGTCCCAGACTTTGAAGTTCCTTGATCAACACATTAAACGATTCGGGGATACCCGGGTCGGGTGGGTTCTCTCCCTTGACGATCGATTCGTAAATCTTGGCGCGGCCTTGAATATCGTCCGACTTGACCGTCAACAGTTCCTGCAAACAGTAAGCGGCGCCGTACGCTTCAAGCGCCCACACTTCCATTTCGCCGAAACGCTGTCCGCCGAACTGGGCCTTGCCACCGAGTGGCTGTTGGGATACCAACGAGTAAGGTCCAATCGACCGGGCGTGAATCTTGTCGTCGACAAGGTGCGATAATTTCATCATGTAAATCTGGCCGACGGTGACTTCCTGATCGAGCGGTTCGCCGGTACGGCCATCATACAATACCGATTTACCCGAGGTCGGCAGATTGGCATCGGAGAGACTCTTTTTGATCTCTTCGACCGACGCGCCATCGAAGACCGGGCACGCTGCCTTGAAATCCAGTTTATCCGCAGCCCACCCGAGGTGTGTCTCCAGGATTTGTCCCACATTCATTCGACTCGGCACGCCGAGCGGGTTGAGGACGATATCCACGGGGGTTCCGTCGGGCAGATGCGGCAGGTCCTCAACGGGTACAATCTTGGCGACGACGCCCTTGTTCCCGTGACGGCCGGCCATCTTGTCACCCACCGACAGTTTGCGTTTTCTGAACACGTACACTTTGACCAGCTTTGAGACGCCGGGCGGCAGTTCGTCGCCGCGGGTAACGCGCTCAACTTCTTTTTCGTACTGGATTTCGACTTTTTCCGTTGCTTTGGCCGCCGTATCCAGGACAATCTGCACCTGGCGGTCGACCTTGGAATCCTTGACGATTGCCAGGCCCCACTGGAGGTTATCCAGATCGAGGTCGGCAAAAAACGAATCGGTTATCTTGCGGCCCGCCTTGGCTATGATCTCGCCGGTTTCGGCGTGAATCAGCCGCTCGCAGGTCTGCCCGGCCATCAGTCCGCGCAGTTTCGTTTTGCGCAGTTCCCTGATGCGGTCGATTTCCGAGTCGCGCTGCTTGCTCAGCTTGATCAGCTTCACCTTGTCCTGGGATCGCGATTTGTCGTCGCGTTCCTTGCGGGAAAACAGTTCGATTCCAACGACGATACCGTCCATACCCGGAGGCGCTTTGAGAGAAGCGTCGCGAACGTCCCCGGCTTTTTCGCCGAAGATCGCGCGTAGCAGTCTCTCTTCGGGCGACAGGTCCGTCTCGCCCTTGGGCGTGACCTTACCGACAAGAATGTCGCCGGCCTTGACGTGGGCGCCGATTCTCACGATACCGTCTGAATACAGATTCCGAAGGGCTTCTTCGCCCACGTTGGGAATCTCGCGAGTGATCTCTTCCATGCCCGCCTTGGTATCCCGGACCTGCAGCTCAAACTCCTCGATGTGCACGCTGGTAAACTGGTCCTCTTTAAGGAACGCTTCGCTCACCACGATTGCATCCTCGAAGTTGTATCCAAGCCACGGCATAAACGCCACCAGCACGTTGAGACCCAGAGCG
Organism: uncultured bacterium; assembly: GCA_964443465.1. Classification (GTDB taxonomy): domain Bacteria; phylum Krumholzibacteriota; class Krumholzibacteriia; order WVZY01; family JAKEHA01; genus CAYUDF01. The sequence goes on along the minus strand of CAYUDF010000258.1, from coordinate 899 downwards.
AGCTCTCCGTCCTCTGTCGCGGGACCATCAGCCAGCACGTCGCCGGCCTTCACTCGGTCACCGATATTTACCAACGGTTTCTGGTTAATACAGGTGTCCTGGTTGGACCGCTTGAACTTCATCAGCGGGTATTCGTCCATACCCTCGTAGTCCGAATAATCGTCCAGCGTGTCTTTCTTGCCGCCGGGATCGATAACGATTCTGTCACCACATACAGTGACCACTTTTCCGCCACGCCGCGCAAGAACCAGAGCGCCGGAGTCACGGGCAATCTTGCCCTCCATGCCTGTGCCTACCAGCGGTGACTGAGCCTTCAGGAGCGGCACTGCCTGCCGCTGCATGTTGCAGCCCATGAGCGCGCGGTTGGCGTCGTCGTGCTCGAGAAATGGAATAAGCGACGCGGCCGCACTGACCAGTTGCTTGGGAGAAACATCCATATACTGGATACGCTCCGGCGGCACCGTTGGGACGTCACCACGCATCCTCGCCATAACGGTGTCGCGAATAAACTTGTTGTTCTCGTCCAGCGGCGCGTTGGCCTGGGCAATAATACAATCGGCTTCTTCGTCAGCGCTGAGAAACTCGACATCTTCGGTAACCCTGGAGTTTTCTACCCTGCGATAGGGGGTCTCCAGAAAACCGTATTCGTTGATACGCGCGTAGGTGGCCAGCGAACTGATAAGCCCGATGTTCGGACCTTCCGGGGTCTCGATGGGGCACATACGGCCGTAATGCGTGAAGTGAACGTCGCGAACTTCAAAACCGGCGCGCTCGCGCGTAAGGCCGCCCGGCCCCAGTGCGGACAACCGCCGCTTGTGAGTCAGCTCGGCCAGCGGGTTGGTCTGATCCATGAACTGTGAAAGCTGGCTGCTTCCGAAGAAAGATTGAATAACCGCGGA
>CAYUDF010000257.1:0-5413 GCA_964443465.1 uncultured bacterium | reverse complement strand
GCCGACCACTCCGAGTACATGGGTTTCATGGATCGGCTGTTCAACGGCGATCCACAGGTAATAGCCAGCGAATACGGCCGCAAAGTGTACAACATAGCCATGGAAGGCGACGACGGCCCATTCAAGGCCGCCATGGAAGTGATCGGCACGATTTCCAAAAACCAGGAAATGATGAAAATGCCCGAGCTTCAGCAAACGATCTGGGACAAGGTATGTACGGTGGCGGATCAATACAATACGCCGGGTCTGTTTACGGCGTTTATCGGGTACGAGTGGACGTCCCTGTTATCGGGCAACAACCTGCACCGCGTGGTGATCTTCAAGGATTACGGGCCCAAGGCCCGCAGGGTAGTTCCGTTTTCCAGTTTCGACAGCCCCGACCCGGAGGACCTGTGGCGGTATATGGCCGACTACGAAAAGCTGACCGGCGGCGAAGTGATGGCCATCCCCCACAACGGGAACCTGTCCAACGGCATGATGTTCCAGCTCACAACCATCGATGGCGGCAAGTTCACACGCGAGTACGCCATGGAACGCCGCAAATGGGAGCCGTTGTACGAAGTCACCCAGATCAAGGGCGACGGCGAGAGCCACCCCTTCCTGTCCCCGAACGACGAATACGCCGACTACATGAACTGGGACAAATCCAACCTGGACGGCTCACAGGCCAAAACAGACGCAATGCTCCAGTACGAGTACGCGCGCTCGGCACTCAAGATCGGGCTGAAGCTCGAGCAGGAGCTGGGAGTGAACCCGTTCAAGTTTGGTATGATCGGATCAACCGACAGCCACACCGGGCTGGCAACCACACGGGAAAACAATTTCTGGGGTAAACACTCGGGCCTGGAACCCGAACCCGAACGGGTGGAACACGTCCTGGCCAAGATTGGCGACGTGGAAATGCTGGGCTGGGAAATGATCGCGTCGGGCCTGGCCGCCGTTTGGGCTCGGGAAAATACGCGCGCATCGTTGTTCGAAGCGATGGAACGCCGGGAAACGTACGCCACGACCGGCGAGCGTATCAGCGTTCGCGTGTTCGCCGGTTATGATTTCGAACCCGATGAAGTTCAGCGGCCCGATTTCGCCGAGCAGGGATATACGCGAGGCGTGCCCATGGGTGGACAGTTGTGGCCATCGAAAACAAGTCAAACTCCGGTGTTTATGGTGCGCGCGCTGCGCGACCCCGACGGCGCCAACCTCGACCGCGTCCAGATGGTCAAGGGATGGCTGGACAAAGACGGTGAACTGCACGAACGCGTGTATGACGTCGTTGTATCCGACGGTCGCAAGATCGACAAGGACGGCCGGTGCAAAAAAGACGTCGGCAGCACGGTGGACATTAAAAATGCTACGTTTAAAAATTCGATTGGCGACGCCCTGTTGATGGGGTTCTGGAAAGACCCCGACTTCGATGCGGACGAACGGGCGTTTTACTACGTGCGCGTAATCACGATCCCGACACCGCGATGGCCGGCATACGATGCCAAATATTTCGGCATCAAGCCACCGAAAGAGGTCCCTCTGACCACAACGGAACGCGCGTACACGTCACCAATCTGGTATACACCGGGGGGATGATATGGCTGCAGACGAGACAGGGCAGGTACAGCAACTCAACCGTCTCAAGACGCTGACGGACGTTGTGTACGCCATTGTGATCTGGCGGTTGTTTCTGCTGTTACCCAAGCCGGACAGTCCCGAATGGGACCTGAATACATTTACAGGATTCATGAGCGCCAACGTGATGGTGTTTATCACCATTATTATCGGGCTCACGTTTACCATCATCTACTGGACCCAGAATAACGCCCTGTTCTCCAAGCTTAGGAAAACTGACGGGCGCCACACATCCCTGTCGATTCTACAGATTTTTTTTCTGATGCTGTTTCTGTACTCGCTGAAGGTCGGTGTCACGCTGGGTGCGTCACCGGCCACCCGCGCGTTCGAAAGCGTGGCGGCCGCCCTGGTGGGGTTTGCCGCCGGTTGGGCGTGGGCTTACGCGGTCAAAAACCGGCGACTGCTTCGCGATGATATACCGGACGAAGAAGCGCACGGGATGAGTGACCGGATACTGGCCGAACCCATCGCGGCGACGGTCACCATTCCATTTGCTTTTATCGGACCGTGGTTGTGGGAGGCCGCCTGGCTGACCTATCCGCTGATCGCTAAATTACTCAAACGGAGACGGACGAACAAAAAATGAAAAAAAGAAATGTAGTATGGGTGACCCTGTTAGTTGCGATGGTGTGCCTGCTGGCGCCCGCCATCACGAGTTCCGAAACGGGTCGTACGCTCGGCGGCTACCAATTCGTGCCCTCCCCAATGGTGGAAGACCCGTTTATCAACACATATTTTCGCAGCTATACAGGTCTTTCGATCGCGTTGGACGTCGACTTTCCACTCCTGATCATCGAAGACACACCACCCGACACATTACTCGCACTCAACGGCAACTTTGTGTTTGTGACCGCCGAATTCGATTACCAGCACGTCGTCCACCCCCGGGTGGCGTTGTTTATAGCGGGCCAGGGTGCGTCTCGGGTGGGCACCACCGGCGAGGCGCTGCTATCGCAGGGTGTAACGGTACTCACCGGCTGCCGGGGTGGTGCAGTTGTCGAACTGTGGCGGGGCGACAATATAATGTTGTCCGGCATGGCGACGGGGGGATACGCGACCACGTTTATTGTCGACTTTGCCGGGTTCGCCGAGGACGTTCTCGCCGGCAACATCGAAAATGCATCGATTATTCGCGGCGTCGAAGGAGGAACGTTTGATGCCGGGCTGGTCAGCGCGTGGGCTTTCAACGAATGGTCCGGTATCCACGGGCTCGGACAGGTCGGCTGGGCTGGCGGCCAGTTTGAGTCCGATAACACCCGGTGGCGGTTGGCGGCGAACGCCAATCTGGATTTTGGCCAGCGCGGCGGTACGCCGGTGGGCCTGCAGCTGGGCTTCGATCTGAACAGCCTCCTGCCGCAGTCCTCGGCCGACGACGCGGTTTTGAATATCGGCGGCGGCGTGTATTATACCGGGCGCGACGACTTTAACCTTGGCCTCGATGTGCGCTGGACGCAGATCCCGCTTGAAGACTGGGACTTCGACCTGAAGCCCATCAGCTTCGGTATTGCGCTTCGTTACTTCTTCTAGGCCTGCCGACTACCCGGTCTTTAATTATTAATTTTCGCAATGTAAGTTCATTGCTTAAATTAGGACTGCCTATTTTATCCAATATCCACCCATCACAAGGATGTGATCGTTATGTCAAAGAACGTATTGATTACCGGAACCAGCGCCGGATTCGGCGACCTCATATCGCGAACGCTGGTCGACAAGGGTTATACCGTATTTGCCACGATGCGCGATCCCCAAGGCCGTAACGCCAAACGCGCCGCTTCACTGAGCGCACACGCCGAAGGCAAACCAGGCCGGCTGCACGTCCTCGAACTGGACGTGACCAGCGACGATTCGACCGGAAAAGCCGTATCGAAAGCGATCGAACTGGGCGGCCCGCTGGACGTCGTAGTCAACAACGCCGGTGTCGGCGCCGGCGGCATGGCCGAAGCGTTCACCACCGAACAGTGGCAGCAGCTGTTTGACGTGAATGTGTTCGGTGTCCAGCGCGTGATGCGCGCCGCACTGCCGTCGATGCGCGAGCGCGGGACGGGGCTTTTTGTCAACGTGTCCAGCATCATGGGCCGCGTTGTGATCCCGTTTGCCGCTCCTTATACGGCCACCAAGTATGCCCTCGAAGGCATGTCCGAAGCGTACCGCTACGAACTGTCCGGCACCGGCGTGGACGTCTCCATCGTCGAGCCCGGCGGATTCATGACGGAATTCGCATCGCGGATGATGGCGCCCAGCGACACGGCCAGAGTGGAAGCTTATGGTCCCATCAAGGACATCCCCGACCGGGTGTGGGGCGGTTTCATGGAACAGCTGGCGGCCGATGGCGCGCCCGATCCGCAGGATATCGCCGACGCGGTCCTCAACCTGATCGAGACTCCGGCCGGCGACCGGCCGCTGCGCGTGGTGGTCGACCCGATGACGGGTGGCGAAGGGGCGAATTCGCTCAACAACGCCACCAACCAGATCCAGGCGCAACTGCTCGAAGGTTTCGGCATGAAGGATCTGCTGTCCGTCAAAAAAGCCTGATTTCCGGATAATTCGGGAATTTCCGACCCCGCGTCCACACCATGGGCGCGGGGTTTTTTAGTCAGATTGATACCGAGCTAGTGCCGTTCTTTCAAACTGTCTTTTATTTTTTGTAGATATGATTTGGAGACTTCATCGCCGTACAGACGCAGGAATAGCTGCCACCGGACTTCGTCTTTATCGAGATCACCCTGAATTCCGGCAATCATGAGGGATCTGGCTGTTGAGAACATGCGACACGCCATGGCAATACGATCTGAAGGAGATCGGGACATAATCAGGCTCTGATACTTCACCTGCACTTCGGCGGACGTGTCATTCATCGCTTGTTCTTCCTGAGTAATTCGGTAATCCCCAGCTCGGCTGCCCACTTATCAAGATAGTTCCAATCCAGGTTTCTGGATAGCTGAATATTTTGGACGTCTCGCTGCTGGAGTTCTGATTTCGAATCTTTGGCCCAAAACAGTTTGGATAGAATCAGATCTTCCGGAGCCACCACCGAGACCGGGATCCCTTCAACGTCGATTGTACGGCGGCGGCTAAATTCCGTTTTTCGGTAAGGCTCGCTCTTTCGAGTTATAAAATCAGCCTTGATAAACCATTCTTTGTGGATAATGTTAAACATTCCCTGCTCAACCGCTGCCTGGCGAATCGTTTCAACATCAACGAAGCAATCCCGCTCGAACAATCCGGCCAGTTTTTCGACGTCTTTTGGCCGGAACTCCACGACGATATCAATATCCCGGGTCATCCGGGGTACAGCATAAACTGCCATCGCCATTGAACCCGTCATCATGTACGGCATCCCGGCGCCATCGAGCCTCAGGGCGATTTGTTTAACGAACTCCAGTTGTTCATCCATTGACAAAATATATCACACTCCGTTTCGGCGACCGACCTGGAACATACCATACATCTCTCTTGAAAGCCAGACATTTGTCTGCTACCATGTAGCATGATCCATCCCATGTTCGGAGGCGGTTACGTACCCCTTTGGTGCAAAAGCAATTACAGCTTCCTCGAGGGCGCCAGCTTCCCGGAGGAGCTGATCGACGAGGCCGCACGGCTGGGCATCCGCTCGATCGCCATCACCGACCGCGACGGTGTGTACGGTGTGGTGCGGGCCCACGTGCGCGCCCGCGAGCTGGGGGTCCACCTCATTATAGGAGCAGAAGTCACCGTCGACGACGGGTCGACTATCGTGCTGCTTGTCGCGGACAGCACCGGGTATGCCAACCTGTGTCAGTTATTGTCCACCGGCCGG
>CAYUDF010000256.1:0-5417 GCA_964443465.1 uncultured bacterium | reverse complement strand
TCTGATCCGCGTCCAGCACAGCCACCGCGTCTTCGGCCCGGTACATCAGAAAACACACGGCCGTTTTGGCCCACATCGGCGAAAACAAATGATTCGCCAGAAGCAACGCCTTGCGGCCTTTTATCGGAAAAGGAGCGGTTGTAATCATGGTGCTATTTTATCACAGCTTATTATGCCGCGATTCCAAAGGAATCGTCGGTATAATTCAGCCGGCGCTATGCCGCGTCCGCGAAACGGCCGCCGGTATAGCGCCTAGTTAAATTCGTCGGCGATTGCGCCGACAAACTTTTCCAGAATATCTTCCAGCGTAATCATACCCATGATACCGCCGTCCTCACCCTTGACCATACCCATATGTCGACCCTTGTTTTTCATCAGGAACATCACTTCCACGATCGGCGTATCCAGCGACATCGTGTACGGCGTGCGCAGCCGCTCCCTGATCTTTTCGGCGCTGTTATACTGCATCAACTCGTGCACCGACAGCACGCCCACCACGTTTTGGCGTGAGCCGCGAAACACCGGCAGGCGCGAGTAACCCGCCTCCCGGAATACGCTGGTGTATTCCTCCACGGATAAATCCCCGTCAACCATCACAACCCGATCCAGGGGCACGACCGCATCACTTGCCTTCAGGTCTTTGAGCTTGAGTGCCCGACCGGCCAGTTCCGTGGTCTCGGGCGCAATCAGCCCGGCTTCACCGCTGTCTCCGATATGAATCAGAAAATCCTCCATCGTGAGCCGGAGCTTGAAACTACCACCCTCTCCTGGCAGCACCCGTGTCAGAAGATCGGCGCACATCGAAAACAACTTGATTACCGGATAAAACACCGCCGACAGGGCCCGCAAAAGGTATATCGAGCCCATAGCCGCCCGGTTGGCGTAATACAGAAACATGCCCTTGGGAATGATTTCATTGAATACGAGAAAAACCGGCACGAGGATCAACGTGGCGACCTCGTTTCCCCGTCCGCCAAAATGATGTGTGCAAATCGCGGTAAAGGTTACCGTGCAACCGATAACGGCGAGATTTGTGCCGACCAGAACGGCACTGAGAAAATATTCGGGATCGGCCAGCAGATTGAGAACCAGCCGTGCGCGCTTGTTGCCCTTGTTCGCGAGGTGGCGGATACGAATCCTGTCACACGCAATCAGCGCCGTTTCACTCCCGGAGTAAAATGCCCCGAGGGCAAACGTCACGATCGCAATAATCCACAACACCGTTTCACTCATCTTTGTTTCACCCGCTCCACGCGCATCTTGCGAATTCGGTTCGGTTGGGCCGAAATGATATAAAACTTGAGGGCGCCCTCCTCGAAAACCTCGCCCTCCCGCGGAATCTTGCTTGTGAAACCGGTGACATATCCCGCCATCGTCTCGTTTTCGTCATCCTCGATAGGAACCGGAAACACCCGGTTGAACTCGTCGATCTCCATTGTGCCCGTCACAACGATCCGGTCTTCATCGAGCCGCATGTACGTTTCCACCTTGGGATCGCGTGCGTCGCGGATTTCTCCGACGAGTTCTTCGAGGATGTCCTCGATCGTAACGATACCTACAAACGACGCGTATTCGTCGATAACAACGGCGATATGCGCCTTGAGTTCCTGCAACTGGTTGTACAAATCGCCAATTTGCGCCGTCTCGGGAATAAAAAACGGCTCACGCAAATTCTGTTTCAATTGCCACACGTCGCCGGCGGATACCGGTCCGAGCAGGTCCTTGATATGCAGCACGCCAACAATGTCATCTGTCGATTCGCCCCAGATCGGAAGCCTCGACGTGCCGCTGGTCAGAAACGTTTTTACCAGCCTGGCACGGTCGGCGGTAACCGGTTCCGAAACCACATTGATGCTCGGCGTCATGATTTCCTTGACGATCTTTTCACGAAACTCCAGCACGTTGGTCAGCACCTCGAACTCGAACAGATCCATCGCGCCCGAGGTTTTGCTGATTTCAGCGGCGGTTACCAGTTCGTCCCACCTCAAATGGGTTTTCGGGGCTCCGATTTGTTTACGCAATCCCCGGATAACAGCATCGGTAAACACAGAGAGGGGCACCCGGAACGGCGCGAAAACAATGTGGAATACGCGCAGGGGGACGATGGCCAGGACGGCGATCCGTTCCGACCAGTGAAGGGCAGCGGTTTTGGGAAGGATCTCACCGAACACCATGATCAAAACAGACATACCCACAAACGCGTATCCGAGACCTTTTTCACCGAACAGGTCGATCAACAGCGCCGTAGCCGCGCTGGTCGTAAAAATATTGACAAGCAGATTTCCCAGAAGAATCGAAATCAGGAGTTCTCGCGGTTTCTCCAGCAGCACGCCGATTTGCCGGCCGGCCGGCGAACGCTGGCCAAGTGTCCGGATCTGGGGGCGTGTGAGGGAGTACAGTGCGGCTTCCGAACCCGAGAAAAACGCAGAAAGGGCAAGTAGAACTACTAGGCCGGTAATTTGAAAGACCAGTTCATCCACGGTGTTGGGGAGTTACCCCTGGGATCTCTCCAGTTCGTCACGCGCCTGCTTGGCTTCTTCGGAGTCGGGAAACTTTTCTATCAGATCGTTGAAAGACTTTTCGGCAAGTGATCTTTCTTCCAGCGCGACGTAACACAGTCCCGATTTGAGAAATGCGGCCGGGACGAGCCGGGACTCGGGAAACTCGCGCGCCACGTATTGAAACTCGGATACGGATTCCAGATGCCGGTCTTCGGCGTAGTAACATTCCGCCAGATAGTAGTGAACTTCCGCCAGGTGGGATCCCGCCGGATGGCGGACCAGGTACTGCTGAAACCCCTGAATCGCGAGCGCGTAGTTGCCCCGCGTCAGATCCATGTAGGACGAGCGGTACAGCTCGGCGGCGGCATCCGCAGCGCTGTTTGCGGCGGACGCCGTTGAATCCATTGCGGTTCGGGCGCTGTCCGGCAATCCCGATCTGGAATCAGCCGGGGGCGGGAACGACCGCCGGGTTCCCGCCCCGCCTGCGTTTAACTGTGTCTGGTCCTCAAGACGGCTTGTAAGAACACGAATCGATTCTTCCAGTTCCCGCATCGTCAAACCGACCTGGGCCTGGTAACGAATTCTTGCTTCGCGTTCCTCCGCCAGTTGATCCTTGAGTTGCCGGATCAGGCGCTGGGTCTGTTCCTGTTCCACCAGCGCACTGTCCGTGTTCTCCAGAACCTGCTCGGTATAGATCGGTCCCTTGACGAGCTGTGTACCGTAACAACCGGACAAAACCGTCATCGCCGCAATTACGACAACCGATCTGAGAATACCGGGCTTCAAAAGAACTCTTCCTATTTCTTAATAACGAAATGTCCGCGGCGGTTCTTCGCCCACGCGGCTTCGTTGTGACCGGGATCAAACGGGCGTTCTTTACCGTAGCTGATTATCGTCACGCGCGATCCGCTGACACCCAGCGATACCAGGTAATCCTTTGCGGCTTTTGCGCGTTTCTCGCCGAGCGAAAGGTTGTACGCTTTTGTTCCGCGCTCATCACAGTGTCCTTCAATAATAATCGTTACATCGGACGCACGCTTCAATTCCGAGGCGTTGCCTTCGAGGTACCGCTTTGCTTCGGTGCCGAGACTGTGTTTGTCAAAAGCAAAATACACGTCGTCCAGCTCCGGCAGGGGAACCTCGACCGGTTTATCTTCCACTACGGGTTCTTCGACGGGTTCGGGCTCGTCTACTACCGGCGGTTCGGGGATATCTGTCGGATCCTCTTCAACGGCTTCCTTGCCGCCACAACCCACAATCACAAAAGCCAGCCCAACGACCAGCAGAAAAACCAGCATCTTTTTGGCGATCATTCCCAGGACCTCCCTTGGGATATAAAGACTCTACGGCGCGGATTTCCGATTGGCACAGGGCCCGCAACCGTAATAATACCTTTACTAACGTGTTGACCAATCGGGGTTTGAACCCTCGGCCAATATTCGCCTACCACGTGTCTTGATGTCAACCACGGAAATACTTTCCGTGTTGCCCCTTCTTTCGGTAAAAACAATGTGCCGGCCATCCGGCGCCCACCTGGGGTCCTCGTGACTCATATAATCCTCTGTGACCAGTCGGCCGTCGCGTCCATCGGGGGTGATCGACGCGATTTGAAACATGCTGCCAACCCGGTTAACAAACGCAATCATGTCCCCCCGGGGCGACCAGGCTGGAGACGCATTGTAGCCGCCGTTAAACGTGAGCCTGCGGACATTGCTACCGTCCGCCTCCATTATATACAGCTGAGGGCTGCCCGATCGGTCCGATACAAACACCAGTTCCCTGCCACTGGGTGACCAGCACGGGCTGGTATCGATGGCGCGATTGTGGCTGAGGCGCTTGCGGACCGCCCCGCTTTTCTCGAGGAGGTAAATCTCTGAATTTCCGTCCTTGCTGAGCGCGGCCAGAAACCGGCGGTGTCGCCCGGACCAGTCGGCCGTCGCGTTGGTGCCGGCGTATGATGCCAGCGTCTGCGATTTTGATTCGGACAGGTAACGAACGTACAGATCAGCTTTGCCCGCGCGGTAGCTGGTGTACAACACGGCCTTGCTGTCGTCTATCCATCGTGGATTCAGGAGCGGTACGCTCTGGCGGACCAGCACCTTGGGGGTGTAACCGTCGTAGTCGCACATGACCAGTTCCCACTGATCTCCCCGTTTCCGTGTAAACACAATTTTTGTTGTGGCGATTCCGGCCTCACCCGTCACCAGCCGGACCACCTCATCGGAGAAGTGGTGGGCGGTGCGGCGTAACAACTTGTCCTTCACTTTGTACCTTTTGCCACCAATAAAGTCGCCGGAAACGACATCGGCAACCCAGCCCTCAAAAACGGGTTCCCCGTCCGCCATTGACATCTTTCCCTGGACCTCGACGCTGAAATTGGATTCGTCCAACCCGACAGCGACAGGTTTCTTTCTGATGATCTCGAACAGACCGGAAAACTCCAGATCCTTATAAACAATTTCTTCCATTGTTTGTGTGCGGCTGAGCAGCTCCTGATTTTCGCAGTGAAACGCCGGCATCCACAACGGGACACGGTACACTTCCACCGCTTCCAGGGGCGGGGGCCACACATCCATCTGCGCCTCCGCGGGAAACGCGTTGAACCCGAAAAGGACCAGAAAAAGAAGAATCGCTGATCGTTTCAAATGTAAATTACCTTTCTTCTTTGTAGGAAAAGCTGAAGTGCACACCCAGGTATTCATCATTGTATTCCTGGGGCAACGGAGGCATGGGCGAGGACTGTACCACTGCCCGTTGTGCGGCCTGGTCAAATATAAAAAGTCCCGACGACTGCTCGATGGTCGTGCTGATCACCGTGCCGTCACGGACAATGCGGAAGTAGATAACGCAGAACCGTTCCTCCCCCTGGCTGCCTTCGGGCACCCGCCAGTGTGCGGCAATTTTTCGCCGGATCCT
>CAYUDF010000255.1:0-5418 GCA_964443465.1 uncultured bacterium | reverse complement strand
CTGGACCCGCCGCACGGTATCGTCATCCTCCGGCGAGGGCCTCGACATCGGTGACATCGACGGAGACGATGACCTCGACATCGCCGGCAGCCGGAACTGGTACGAAAACACCAACGGGTCCGGTACATCGTGGACGTCGCACTCGATCACGACGTCGTGGGGTATCGATTGCCGCGACATCATCGCCGACATGGACGGCGACGAAGACAATGACATTGTACTCAGCCACTCGGAAGACACCGGGCAGATCGCGTGGTTCGAAAACCCCGGTTGGGCTAAACACACGATCGACGCGGGTTCGATCTCCGAAGCACACAGCCTGGAAGTGGCCGACTTTGATCTCGACCACGACCTCGATGTGATGAGCGGCCAGATGCACATCAGTTCTGAGAAGCGCGTGATGGTCTATGAAAATCTGGGCGGCGGCGATTCATGGACCCGCACAATACTGGCCACGACGGGTACCCACAACGCCCGCGTCGGCGACATCAACAACGATCAAAAGCCGGACATCGTGGGCAAGAACTTTGACGGCTCAAAAAAGGTCGAAGTCTGGATCAATACGACGTTCTCCGCCGTTACAATCGCCGGGTTTGACGCACGCCAGGACGACGGCCGCGTGTTCCTGGAGTGGTCTCTCGCCGATGCCGACGGACTGACGGGATTCGACATCTATCGCCGTGCCGGGAACAAAGCATTCGAACAGATCAATCCTGCGAAACTTTCCCCGGAGACATCTGTTTATGTCGATAACGGCGCTGAGTCCGGACAAAGTTACACATACCAGCTGGCCGCGTACGATCGCGACGGAAAATTTCTTTCCCGCACTGTTACCGTCTCCGTACCTGTACCGGCAATCGCTCTCGAGTCTGCCCGCCCCAATCCTTTCCGGCGCTCAACCACCATCGGCTTCCGGCTTCCCGGCGCCTCACCGGTCAGACTCACCGTCCACGACGTCGCCGGCCGTCTGGTGGCGGAGGTTCTGGACGAACCCAGGGGGGACGGATTTCACGAAGTCGTGTGGAACGGCCGTAACGCCGGCGGGCAACAGGTACAGTCGGGGATCTATTTCATTCGCCTGGACACGGGGTCCCGCGTCCTGGTCCAGAAAGTAGTGGTTGTTAAATGAGCAGACTTCTATTTCTTGCGCTTGTCCTGTCGGTTGCAATCGCCGCTACTCACTCCGACCCGGTAATGGCGGAAAAGACCGCCCATTCATCGGCGGCTGATACAGTTCTGGTTCTGGACCAGTGGACCTATAAAGAAGTCGACAACAGCCGCGGCGCTGCATCGTTTGGACTGGATATGATGGACGTGACCGGTGATGGATACGGCGATATTGTCTCCGGCCGATATTTCTACCGCAGCCCCGGCGGAAACCTGAACGCCACATGGACGCGTGTGACCTTGCCCGGCGACGTGGACGCCGTACTGTTTGTAAACGTTGACGACGACGATCGGCCCGACGTGATCGCGCAAAAATCGGTGAGCAGCGATCTGAACTTCTACTGGCTGGAAGCCACGGACGCGTCCGGCAGTTCATGGACAACCGTAACAACCATCGGGGATGTTCCCGCCGCCAGCCACAGCCTGGGCAGCCAGGGACACCGGATCGCCCAGATCGAAGCCGGCGGCAAGCCGGAAATCGTGGTGACCTCCGGCGACGGTCTGTACTACTTCGAGATCCCCGCCAGCCCGGCCAGCGGTAACTGGCCGGTCACACACGTCAACTCCAACCCCACCGATGAGGGGTTCGGTGTCGGAGATATCGACGGCGACAACCACCTGGACCTGGCGTCGGGTACCGGCGGCTCCAAGCGGGTCGAGTGGTACAGGAACCCCGGCGACGGCTCTTCGGGCTGGACCGCTTATCACATCGGGGACATGGCGGAGGCCACGTGGACCGACCGCTTTGCCATCGCCGATCTCGATGGCGACCTCAATCCCGATATCGTCGGGACGGAAGAAAACGGATCCTCTTCGGGCGCACAAACTTGGTGGTGGGAACAACCCGCCGACCCGACAAGCGGCAGCTGGACCCGGCGGGAGATCGTCACCCAGGGCTCGACTAACTCCATGGACACCGCCGACATGGACAACGACGGCGACGTGGATGTGGTTCTGGCCGAACACAAAGGAACGCTGAAACTGGCCATCTGGGAAAACGACGGATCGGGTAATTTTACCGAACACGTCGTGGACACCGGCAAGGAAAGCCACCTCGGTGCACAGGTAACCGACCTGGACGGCGACGGAGACAACGATATTGTCAGCATCGCGTGGAACGCTTATCAGTACTTGCACCTGTGGCGGAACGACGCCCTGGACGAACTGTCCCCGGCGCTGCTCCAAAACTATTCTGCTGACTACAGCGAAGAAGCCGGGGGCGTTGTGCTCACCTGGCGGCTGGCAGACATTGGAATAGATATGAAGTTTATCGTGCTGCGGGCGGACGGGCCGGGATCAGAATATCGCGAGTTGATCAATCCACAGATCGTCGGTGAAGATATGGCCTTCCGGGCGGTTGACTCGTTTACCGAACCCGGTTCTTCCTACCAATACCGCCTGGACGTGATCGACGAACTCGGACGGCGCACCCTGTTCGAAACTTCGGCCATCGAAGTCCCCGTCCTGTCGATGGTGTTGTTTCAAAACTATCCCAATCCATTTAACCCGCGGACAACCATCGCATACATGGTCCCCCGAAACGGTCGGGTACAAATCAGTATCTACGACAGCAACGGCCGTCTGGTGCGGCAGATCGTCGACTCGATTCAAACATCCGGTGAGAAATCGTCCACGTGGGATGGCCGGGACTCACGCGGCGAGAGCGTTGGATCGGGCATCTACTTCGTTCGTCTGGATTTCGAAGGCCGCTCGACCAGCCGAAAAATCACACTTCTCAAGTAGAACGACATTAGAACCTTTTTCGCTTGAGATTGATATTGTCCGGGTGTGGAATTCTTGTACTATTAAGCCATGACAACTATCTCACATATATTTCTACTATCTGTCTTTACAGCCGCGCTTTGTTTGAGCTTCGTGCCTGCGCAATCATCCAGTTCCGAGGCGGAAGACCAGCATCCCGTGACCACCGTGACCAAAGTGGATCTCGAACGGTACGTGGGTCTGTGGTATGAGATCGCGAAAATCCCCAACCGCTTTCAAAAGAAGTGCGTGCGAGGGACAACCGCAAACTACACACTGCGGGAAGACGGCCGCGTCGACGTGATCAACCGTTGTATTAAGAAGGATGGAGATGTAGACGAAGCGAAGGGTGTCGCGAAGATAGAAGACACCACCAGCAACGCGAAACTAAAGGTGAGTTTTGTAAGCTTCATCGGTTGGCGGCCGTTCTGGGGTGACTACTGGGTGATCGGGCTGGACGAGGACTACCAGTGGGTGGTAATCGGCACCCCGGATCGCAAGTACGGTTGGGTGCTGGCGCGCACGCCTATGCTCGACGAGGACACAATGGAAAAATTCTTCGTGATTATTGAACAAAACGGCTACAGGCGGGATGCGTTCGAAATGAGTCCTCAGTAAGACGAAACCCGGTACCGGTTGTCGCTTGCGAATACGTTACCTCCCCAGCTGAACCGAAGCAAGAACCCGACTGGTGTCGATCACTAAAATATCGCAGGGATAAACTCCATATCCCGGCGCGTTCGCCAGAAAAATTGGGTCAAATTTACCTTCGGCGCGGAGGAGGATTTCACTCAATTTTTGATCAAAGTGTTAACCCCGTTTACACAACGGACGGCACGAGCTTTTTAAATAGCTCCTGCCGTCTGTCTCTTGAAAACTGCCTCCCCAGGTGGGACGAAGTTAGAACTCGACTTCTCGCAAATATTGCGCTTTAGTGGCGCGGATCCTGTTCGCCGGACTGTTATTCAAAAAATTCCGGCTTTTTTCTTGACGGCATTGCCGGTATCCTGTGAATGACATTTTAGTCAGGGAGGGATTATGAGTGCAATCAAGAGAAATTTGGCGCTGTGCGGTGTGTTACTTCTCGCGACGTTCTTTACGGTCCTTGGGTGCGGCAAGGATCCAGTGGCGACAGAGACCGGAACTGGACCGAAGTGTCTTGCCCCACCGGACAGCATCATTGGCTGGTGGGCGCTGGATCAGCTCGGAACCACCGCAGATGAACTTGTGGATGGCAACCAGGGAGACTATATAGGAAATCCGTCGGAGGCAGCGGGAAAGGTCGGCGGGGCATTGCGGTTTGACGGCGTCGACGACCTGATTTCGATACCCGATCCCGGGGCAAATTGGGTGTACGATATCGCAGGCGATATAACGATGGAAACGTGGATCAGGAGAGATTCGGACCAGATCGGACAACAAGTTATTGTTGGGAAAACGGACGCGTATTTCCTTGGCATCCGGGCTGGTTATATCTTCTCGCTTATCCCGAATTCGTTCGACTTCATCGGGGCCTCGACTCTACCCGTTGGAGAATGGATTCACGTCGCGGTCACGTACGACGTAAGCGCCAGAATAGGTAGAATCTATTTAAACGGCGAAGTCGACGGCGCGGTCACGACTAGCGGCCGAAATGTTCCCATTAGCAATGGTACTATTTACATCGGGGGTTTACTGGGACAACAATATTTTGACGGGTCTATCGACGAAGTGAGCATTTACACCACCGCACTATCCATAAATGAGATTCGCGCGATTTTCAACCGCGGATCATTCGGTAAATGCAAGAAGTAACTTGGTAAAAAGCGCCTCCCCAAGTAGGACTCGAACTCCAGTTCTGCCCGAACTGACCATCCAGATTTCGCGCGAAACCGAATCGACGGCGAACCGCAACTATTCAGCCTAGTTATACGTCTATTATACCAAGGGGTCCTGAATCACGGCTCCTGTTCTATATCTCACGACTCACTATCAGGAGGCCTGCAAGTGATGCAAGGAGTTAAGCTTATGCACGCTCGTACGATCACGGGCGCTGCACTATTTGTATGTATCGTTCTTTTCGCTATTGTGTCGGCCGTATCACCCGCCAAAGCCCAGCCGGCCCAACCGGGGGAACTGCCGGAGATGGGCGCGGCCACCCGGGCGGCGGTGGTGGACAGTATCACCGCCGCAATCGATTCGATCTATGTGCTGGGAGAACCGGCCAAACGGATTGTCGCCGGTATCCGCCAGAAACTGGCCGACGGCGACTACGATGATTTTACGGACCCGTCGGAATTTGCACAGCGGCTGCACGAGGACTGCCAGGCGATCAACCACGACGGTCATTTCCGAATCTGGGCGATGCAACCCCTCGACCCGGAAGTGGCAGCGGCGCAGCAGGAAGAGGATCCCGCCGACGTCGAACGTGAGCGCCGGTATCTCAAGATGCAGAACTACAACTTCCAGAAGGCCGAGATCCTGCCCGGCGGCGTGGGATATGTGAAATTC
>CAYUDF010000254.1:0-5423 GCA_964443465.1 uncultured bacterium | reverse complement strand
CGCCTGCGTTCAGCTTGAGTGACAACTCCGGAGGCGTGTCGCCCTTGTACACACCGTCGACGTAGATTTCCGCACCCGGGCGCGCTTCGATCCGGAGATACCCCATCCTCGGGGCCGGTTTGGGTTTTTCTTTTTCGGGTACCGGAACGGGCTCCTGCCTGGGTGTTTCCTGGTGCTGTTGCACCGGTGTAAACGCACTCGCGATATTTTCGTTTGAACGAGTTTGGATTTTGATCGGTTGACCGGTTTCCTTTTGAGTTGCCGTCGATTCGACGGTGTCCTGTGGCGGCAACGTATCGTCCTGGATCAATTCCGAAATATTAAACTGGTACTCGTCCGTTGAGGTGGCTTCCTGTGTGACGGGAACTTCGCCGCGCCGGTCCGACGAACGCAGATTTTCAAGTATCGACGGTTTGAGAATAACCAACGCGCTGATTGCGGCGATCAGGACAAACCCCGCCACGGCGGCTGCCCCGCGGTTGCTCTTCTGGGCAGGTTTTTCGAATGTTGCGTCGGGATACACGTGGGTCGTCCCGGATTGTTCCAGGAGAACCTTGAGGTTGTTGGTGGCCTGGTTCAAATTCTCAAGACCAAGGTACGCTTCGATAGATTCGCGGAATTCGCGCGCCGATTGGAAACGGTTTTCGCGGTTTCGGGCCAGCGCTTTCGAAGCGATGGCCTCCACTTCTTCGGGTATATCCGAACATTGACTCCGGACGCTGGGGACATCCTTGTTAATGATATTCTGTATCACTCCCATGTAGTTTTCGCTGGCGAACGGCTGCTTGCCGGTCAACAGTTCGTACAACACGGTGCCCAGGGAAAACAGGTCACTCCTTTGATCGACACTTTCACCAAATGCCTGTTCGGGTGACATGTAAAGCGGAGTGCCGAGTATCGAATTGGCCGCAGTGTGGGAAGTGTTCGCCTGGGTAAGTTTGGCGAGGCCAAAATCGGTGATTTTAATCCGGCCGAAATTGGTGACCATCACGTTTCCGGGTTTGATATCGCGATGGACGATGCCCTTGGCATGCGCGTGTTCCAGGCCAAGGCAAATCTGGCGTACGATTGCAAGCGCGAGATCGTACTTGATCGGCCGCCAGCGTTCGAGGATTTCACTGAGGCTTTCGCCTTCGACAAACTCCATCACCATCTGGTAACTGTCGCCCTCTTTGCCGAAGTCGATTACGTGTACAATATTCTCGTGGTCGAGAGATGCGGCGGCTTTTGCTTCCAGGATAAAACGACGGGTGAAGTTTTCGTCGTCGGTCAGGTGCTGGTGCAGCCGTTTGACCGCCACGACCCTGTCGAGGGATGTCTGGACGGCTTTGAACAATACAGCGGTTCCGCCGGATGCCACGGTCTGGATGATTTTTATCTTCTTGGAGTCTGTCACAAAAAACCTACCTGGCCAGCATAAGGCGTTCGGCGAGATAAGACGGCAGTCCTTCCGACAGGATCTTTTCCTGTGAGGCGGCGATGTCGTAGGGGATGCGGATGAACTCGATCGATTCTTCTTCTTCATCCAGCACCACGGCGCAAGCGTCGGGATTGTTGTCACGGGGCTGGCCCAGGCTGCCCACGTTGACGAAATACCGGTACTCGTCCTCTATACAAACCTTGTCGTCCCGTACCACTTCCATTTTACCCGAACCCTGGCTCATGCGGACCATTACCGGTAGGTGTGTGTGTCCCACGAAACAGAATTTTTGTCCGATGTGACTGAAAACTGCCGCGACGTCCTCAAGAGTGCGGATGTAGCTGAATTTCATGGGATCGATCGGTGACGCGTGAACGAAACAGTAGTCGCCGTCAACGTACTGAAGCGGCAGGTTGGACAGCAGGTCCTTGTCCTCGGGAGTCAACACGCTCTGGGTCCACTCGATTGCCTGTCGTGCGATGGGATTGAAATCGCTGTACGGAACAATGTCCGCGACGGCAAGGTCGTGGTTGCCGGCCAGAATCAGGTTTGAGTGGTTACCGGCCAGATCAATACATGCCGATGGATCGGCGCCGTAACCGACGACGTCGCCGAGGCACATCAACTGGTAAGGTTCGAGCCGTTCGGCCGCGTCGAGCGTTGCTTGCAGTGATTCAAGATTACCGTGGATGTCGGATATCAACAAGTATCGCATTGTTACTCCTGAAAGATGAACTCGTCCTTAGCGATTTTGATCTCGTCGTTGTTTTTTAACTCCACCTCGCGGACGTTCTTACCGCTGACCGAAACTTTCCTGAGTCCGCGGAGGTGTCTGATGATCACACGGTCATCCTGCTTGACGATTTCCGCGTGCTTTTTTGCAACAAACATGCCTTCTACAACCACGTCTGATTCAAGATCGCTGCCGATTATCAGGCTTTCTTTCTTGAGCTCGATGACGCGGTCTCCGTATTCAGTTTTCATGATAAGACGCGGGATATGGTCCTGCTTCTGCCGGGCTACCGGCATTTCGATGGGAACGTGCACGGCGTCCACGGATGTGTTGATAATCATCGTCTGGTCGAATCCCTGTATGGTTTCTCCAACGGGAACGGCCTGGCCGCCCTGACGGCGGAATAATATGGTGTGTTTGCCGATACAGATTTCGTCACCATCCTCCAGCCGGGCCTTTCCGACTTTCTGGTTGTTAAGAAGCGTGCCGTTAAGGCTGTCGCAATCGCGCACGTAATAATGGCCCTTTTCTTCTTCCAGAACGGCGTGCAGGCGGGAGACGGCGAGGTTGTCGATGACGATGTCGTTGTCGGGTGTGCGGCCGATCTTGAATTGCGGCCGGTCAAACTCCCAGTGGTCGATTTCCTTGTCCTTGAACTGGAGGTTGACGATCGGCGGTTTGGCCAGAAAGACATCTTCAAAGTTGCCGTTGAAATCGTTCTCGATGGTTTTGGCATCGGACGCGTAAGTAACCAGCAGGTCTTCGTGGAGCGCCATGGTGAGCTGTTTTTCCGCGGTGATAGTGTATATCTTCACCAGGAATTCCTCGCGGAAAGTGGCTTCACGCGGCTTCGAAACGGATGCTTCGTGAAATAGTGCTTCGACTTGACCTTTTTCATAACGGAGCATCGCCATGAAATTTTCGCGGGAAGCGCTCAACACACAGCTTTTCCCTTCGGTCTCGATCTTGTCGAGTAATTCGTCGAGATCGACCAGTGTTGTTTCCACGCGAAGAGCCGGTTTTTTCTGAAACAGGATCAGGATGGAATGGAGCATTTTACTGCTCAGTTCATAACCCTTCATCTGCGGAAAATTCATTTGAGCCGCCGCCAGCAGGAATGCTCTGATCGACGTTTCTTCAAATACACCTTCGTGAATGCAACCGGCTGCGTAAATCTGTCCTTCGCGGAGGAACAAAAAGTGTTGCCGGGTATCGTCGTGCAATTCGACAAAGGCCGGCCTGGTTTTACTGAGCTCGATGTACTTGTTTAGAACATCGTTAAGCTTGGCCTTGGTCAGATCATCACGTTGTTCTACGAGGTTGATGTACGGCAGTAAGATTCTCACGGCTCGTTTCCTTGTTCTATTTAACAGTAAGGTCTAGTACTCCTCTGCTGCGAAGGGCAAATTCTATGCCAGAGAACAACCGGTTTGTCTGGAGCAAAGGCTTGTATCTGCTTAATTAACAGCATGGTAAAGGGGCGTGTCGAAGGGAGAAAAGTGCCGGGGGTCGATCGGGTTTGCAAATGTAGAAGAAGGTCGCAAGGTTGCGATTTGGATTCGCTTGTTTCTTCGAGTGCCCGATTGTGGCATGGGAATGCGTATAATCCCGCATTGTACCTTGACGTAACCTGTAGTTCCGTGATATAATAGGTCTCTGTTTTTAAATGGGTGTCTGCTTTATCTGGAAGCATTAGCATTTGTATTAGTTCTCCATAAGAAATCATCCGCGTGCCCGCGAATTGCGGGAGAGGGTGATTTTTTATATTTGAAGGGGGGAACAGAGTTTGCGTAAGACTGGTAAAGTAAAATGGTTTAACGAAAATAAGGGCTACGGTTTTATTCTTCAGGATGAGGGTGGGCGCGATGTTTTCGTGCATTACTCCGAGATCAAAGATGAGGGTTATCGCACTCTCGCTGAAGGGGAAACGGTAGAGTTCGAGGTTGCCGAGAGTCCAAAAGGTCCCCAGGCCAAAGAAGTCGTGAAGAACGCTGCGGCGCTGTAATCACACTGCGAAAAAAAAGGGCGGCTTGCGCCGCCCTTGGGGATCTTACTCCTTTTCCAGCCGTTTCAGATTTCGGCTGGCTTTCTCGTTACCAGGATCAATTTCGAGGGCCTTCTCCCAGGCGGTTCTGGCGTCATCCAGATTGCCCTGCTTGAAGTAGGCGTTGCCGAGGTTTGTGTATGCAGATCCGTTGTCGGAACTGCGTTCGAGCGCCTCGTTGTACATCTCGACTGCCTGGTCATAGCTACCCTGTTTGTAAAAAATATAGCCGAGGTTATTGTAGGCAGCCGGTAGATCCGGGTTGATCTCGACAGTTTTGCTGAAAGCGCGCGTGGCTTCTTCGTCGTCCTGGAGTTCAGTGAAAACCAGGCCAAGGTTGTTCCACGCTTCGGCGAACTGCGCGTCCAGTGTGACCGCTTCCAGAAACTGGTCGCGGGCCAGTTCCAGTTCTCCGTTGTGAAAGCTTGTCACGCCGAGATTGTTAAACTTTTTCGCTTCTTTCTTCTTGTAGCCGGTTGTCTCTGTTTCAAGCCGGACAACGTCTTTCTCAACCAGTTTTATCATTTCCGACTGCTTGTCTTCGATGCGTCCCAGGTTCTCTTTCCACGAGTCCTGCTGTTCGCGTAGCTCCTTGATGCGGCACTCCACGCCGTCGCGCCATTCATCAATTCGTTTATCCATTTTTTTATGCGCGTCAAGAACCTCGTCGAATCTCGAACTGATTGCCCCGACTTCTTTTGACAAATCCGGAGCCTTCGCATTGTCCAGCTTATCGTTCAACGTTTCCTGAATCCCGCTCTGTATTTCGTCAAATTTTGGAAAAGACGATTCGAGCTCCGCAATCCGTTCCGCCAGCGTTTCGTTTTTCTCCTGAACGTGTTTCAATGTGTCATCGAGATTCATGACCAGTTCCGAAATCGTCGTGGAGAAATTCTCGATGCCGTCTTCCCTCAGTTCAACGGCGGCCTGCAGGGTCTGCATCTGTTCCCGGACCTCGTCGATCGTTTTGGGATCGATTGCCGGTTTGTTGTCTTTCGTGCTTTTAAGCATTTCTTTCTGGAACGCCGAGAAAGACTGTTCCTGCTTTTTCTCCGCTTCGCCGATACTGGCAATCATTTCGGAGACGCTCTTGGTCTGGAACTTCCAGAACTTGTCCAGTTCCTTGGTCACCTTGGCCTCTGACTTGTCGGTCTCTTTGTCGCCCTTGGCTTTTGCGGCTTCCTGAATCTGTTTTTCCACGGCGCTGTTAATAACTTCGTCATCGA
>CAYUDF010000253.1:0-5457 GCA_964443465.1 uncultured bacterium | reverse complement strand
TCATTGTATCTTTATTGCGGGGAATGAATTTTTCTTTGGTAATCACCTGGCCGGGGCTGCCATTTTATTGGAGAAAAGGTGTTTGTGCCGACCGGTCGGTGCGGGTATTCGAAAGAGTTGCTGAATGTTTGAAAAACTAAAAACTTTTCTGCACGAAACGAAAAACGAGCTCAAAAAGGTAACGTGGCCGACCAAGGAAGAACTCAAGGAGTCGACCAAGGTTGTCATCGTTGGCGCGTTTTTGTTGACCGTATTTATAGGCGTTGTTGACCAGATTTTGAGCCGCATAATCAAGCTGATTTTCCAGTAGTTGATATATCGGTGGTCATCGAGCAAGGTGCCGCAGAGCCGGAGTAAGTCGTGCAGGGTGCTATGCACGGCCCTGAAACCCTGCGGCATAAGAGAGTGACTAAAATGATCGAAAAAGAAAACCAGTCCCAGGAAGAATCGGAAAACGAATCCTCCGAACCCGAAACTCCGGCGGCCGAAAAGATCGGCGGTGCCGGTGACCTGGCGTTTGTGGATGCGAACGATGTCGAAGTGGACGACGATGATTCCGAAGCAGTAGCCGAAGAAGAGCCTGAAGCTGCTGAGCCGGAAACGCAGGAAACGGAATCTGTGACACCTGATACGGAAGAAGTTGCTGCGGAAGAACCTGCTGCGGAAGAACCTGCTGCGGAAGAACCTGCTGCGGAAGAACCCGCTGCGGAAGAACCCGCTGCGGAAGAACCCGCTGCGGAAGAGCCCGAAGTAGAGGAGCCCGAAGTAGAGGAGCCCGCGGCCGTAGAGGAAGAAGAAGCTGTCGCGGAGCCGGTCGAAACGGTTGCGCCGGAAGTTGCGGCTGCACCCGGAGACACCGGTCCTCCGAAACAGTGGTACGTCGTCCATACGTATTCCGGACACGAGAACAAGGTCAAAGAAAACATATCGAAAATGATTAACACGTCTCCCGTCAAGGATCACTTCGGTCAGACCATCGTACCCACCGAAGAAGTGGCGGAGATGAAAAAAGGGAAGAAAACGGTAACGACGAAAAAATTCTTTCCCAGCTACATCCTGATCGAAATGTTTATGACGGATGAGGCGCGGCACCTGGTGAGCGACATTCCCGGCGTGACCAGTTTTGTCGGCACGACATCAGGCCCTCAGCCTCTGTCGAAGACGGAAGTAGAGCGGATTCTCGGACGGATGGACAAAGAGAAGCAGACCATCATCCCCGATATCCCGTTCACGCTCGGCGAGCACATCCGCATCAAGGACGGCCCGTTCAGCGATTTTACGGGAATTATCGACGAGATCAACGCGGAACGCGGCAAGCTCAAGGTGCTGGTGAGTATTTTTGGACGGGAAACCCCTGTGGAGCTTGATTTTCTGCAAGTAGAAAATTTGTAGACCCTTTTGCGTGTAGGGGTGAAACAGCCCCGTGAGCGTATCGTAATTGTTCGACTGGAGTAGATAATGGTAGCGCCAAAAAAGAAAATAATGACCCAGATAAAACTTCAGATCCCTGGCGGCAACGCGACACCCGCACCGCCGGTTGGTCCTGCGCTCGGTCAGCACGGCGTCAACATCATGGAGTTTTGCAAGGCGTTCAATTCCAAAACGCAGAAGTCAGCCGGCACGATCATCCCGGTGGTGCTGACGGTTTATGCGGACAGGAGTTTTACGTTTATCACCAAGACACCACCGGCCGCCGTGTTACTGAAACAGTTGGCGGGTCTGGCGAAAGGATCTGGTGAACCGAACAAGCTCAAGGTGGGCAACGTGACCTCTGCCCAGGTTCGGGAGATCGCCGAGACCAAAATGACCGACCTGAACGCCACATCGGTGGAGCAGGCCATGAAAATGATCGAAGGCACGGCCCGAAGCATGGGCATCACCGTTGATGTTGATCAGAGTTCGGTTCCAACGGATAGTTTGGAGAAATAATGCACAAAGGTAAAAGATACAAAGTCGCCATGGAAAAGGTCGAAGCAACAGAACTCTACGAGCTCACTGTGGCGGTAGCCAAAGTCAAGGAAGTTAGCACGGCCAAGTTTGACGAGACGATCGAGCTGGCCGCCAAGCTTGGTGTTGACCCCCGCCATGCAGACCAGCAGGTTCGCGGAACGGTTGTTCTGCCCCACGGCACCGGCCGGACGGTCAAGGTGCTCGTCATCGCCCGCGGCGAAAAGGAAAA
Source organism: uncultured bacterium (assembly GCA_964443465.1). Classification (GTDB taxonomy): domain Bacteria; phylum Krumholzibacteriota; class Krumholzibacteriia; order WVZY01; family JAKEHA01; genus CAYUDF01. The sequence goes on along the minus strand of CAYUDF010000253.1, from coordinate 3,278 downwards.
AGAAGCCGAGGAAGCCGGTGCAGACTATGTCGGAGCCGACGAATTCGTTCCGAAACTGCAAGGCGGCTGGTATGACGTTGACGTGATCATTGCCACGCCCGACCTGATGGGCGAGATAGGAAAACTGGGCCGCGTGTTGGGACCCCGTGGACTCATGCCAAACCCGAAGAGCGGGACCGTAACGTTTGACGTGGGCAAAGCGGTCAAGGACGTCAAGGCCGGCAAGATCGAATACCGCATCGACAAAGGCGCCAACCTGCACATTCCGGTTGGCAAAAGATCATTCGAAGAAGACAAACTGGTAGAAAACGTCCAGGTACTCCTGCAGGAAATCATGCGGGTCAAGCCGGCTTCGGCCAAGGGACGTTACATAAAAAGTCTGAGTCTATCACCTGCGATGGGCCCGTCGATTCGGCTGGACAGCCAGGCGATCATGAATTCATTAAGGTAATCCGGATAGGAGGTTGAGTAGACATGGCCCGTCCTGAGAAAGTAGCCGCTGTAGAAATCATAGCGGATTGGTTCAAAGACGCACGATCCGTTGTGCTCAACGATTTTACAGGGCTCGACGTAGAGAAAATATCGCAATTGCGCAGGCTTTGCCGTGAAAACAACGTCGAATATCACGTTGTCAAAAACACGCTCGCCAAGCTGGGCGTCAAAGAAACCGATGCGGCCGAGCTCGACCCGTTTTTCGAAGGCCCGACGGCGATTGCAATCAGCCGCGAGAGTGAAAACGAAGCGGCGAAGGTTCTGGGACAGTTTGCCAAAGAAAACGAACTGCCGAAGTTTAAGGCTGGTTACGTGGACGGTAACGTCATAGATGCTACCGCGGTTCTGGCTCTGTCCAAGCTGCCGTCGAAAGAAGAAATGTTATCGATGCTGCTCGCTGGAATCAAGGGTCCGGCAAATGGCATCGTTGGAGTGTTGCAAGGACCGTTGCGCAACCTTGTCAGCGTTTTAAATCAGATAAAAGAACAGAAAGAGTAGTTCTCACCTCGCCATCGAGGGAGCCGGTTCGCGGGCGGGAAATAATGCCGCTGATTGCGTAGGCGAAACCGTCGATAGGGCGGATCACTCAGTGTAAGAAGGAGTCGTTACAATGGCTGAAGCTAGTGAAGTCAAACTTGAAAGTGCAAATGCCCAGGCGGCGATGGATGTTATCGAGAAACTGACGTTGATCGAAATGTCCGAGCTCGTTAAGGCGCTTGAAGACAAATTTGGTGTTACCGCCGCGGCGCCTATGGCCATGGCTGCCATGCCGGGTACCGGTGCCGCCGAAGCCGCCGTGGAAAAAGACGAATTCGACGTTATCCTGGCGAGCTTCGGTTCGGAAAAAATCAAGGTGATCAAGGTTGTTCGTACGATCACCAGTCTTGGTCTCAAAGAAGCCAAGGAGCTCGTCGAGAGCGCCCCCAAGGCGATCAAAGAAGGCGTGACCAAGGAAGAGGCCGAAGAGGTCAAGAAAAAACTCGAAGAAGCCGGCGCTACAATCGAACTCAAGTAGTTTCGTGGATATCACGGGTGGACGCTTCGTGCTGTTACGGCGCGGGCGTCCACGCTTTCCGAAACAAAATGTTCGATCTGGCGAGGTTTCTGCCGGGAGGACCCCCGGTCGTCCAGTGGGCGGCCGACAACAATATCCCGGTGGGTTCGTATATCTCATCTGTGATGGTTTGGCCGCGGGCGCGGAAAAACGCCTGTAAAGGCAGCACGCTCATTGATAGAACCCCACGCGCTACCAGGGCCGGACCTTTTGGGAGCACACAGAAAAACTTGCGAAATAACACGGAGCTCAGTTTTTCGCTCAGTTTCTTAACCATCGAGGTTAAAGATGATCAATAGACCCGAGGGCAGCATTCTCGAATATCCGAGGGATGAACAGGGACGCATTACTTTTGCGACGATCCCGGAAGTAATGGAAATCCCCAACCTGCTGGCGGTTCAGCTGGAGAGCTACGACCGGTTCCTGCAGCGCGACACACCCGTGGAAAAACGGAAAGACCGGGGGCTGGAATCAGTCTTCCGTTCGGTATTTCCGATCGACTCACCCAAGGCTAAGTACAAGCTGGAGTACCACGGCTATATAATTGGCGAAACGAAATACTCCGAAGAGGAGTGCAAGGAGCGCGACCTTACATACGCGGCTCCGCTCAAAGCGCGACTCCGCCTCGTCATCAACGAAGAGGATGAGGAAACCAGTGAGGTTCGGCTCAAGGACATCGTTCAGAGCGAGGTCTTTCTTGGCGAGATTCCGCTGCTCACTCGCAAAGGCACATTCATTATTAATGGCGCCGAGCGCGTGATCGTCAGCCAGTTGCACCGGTCGCCGGGCGTGTTTTTCGGAGACGAGATTCATCCGAACGGCAAGCGGCTGTTCAACGCCCGCATCATTCCGTACCGCGGTTCGTGGGTTGAGTTTACGGTGGACATCAACGATATCATGCACGTCAACATTGACCGGCGCCGCAAACTTCCGGTTTCGATCCTGCTCAAGGCTATGGGATTCGACCAGAACCAGGCGATCCTGCGGTTGTTTCACCAGCAGGAGGACGTAAAAATCACCGTCCGGCCGGGCAAAAGGGATGAGGAGCTGGTTGGCCGCGTGTCGATAATGGACGTTCTCGATAAAAAATCGGGTGAAGTGATTATCGAGTCGGCCCAGTTGGTCACGCAGGATCATATCGACAAATTTCGCGAAGCCAAGATCACCAAGATCTCGTGCATCAAATACGTGGAGAACCAGAATCCGGAAGACGATGTTATCCTTAAGACGATTCACAAGGACAACTGCCCGGACCTGGAAACGGCGCTGAAAAAGATTTACAACCTCATCCGGCCGGGTGATCCGCCAAACCTGGAAACGGCGAAAGCACTCCTGACGCGGATGTTTTTCACGCCCAAGCGATACGACCTGGCCAACGTCGGCCGGTACAAGATCAATCGCCGGCTGAAGCTGAACGTTCCGCAGGAAACAACCACTCTGGACCAGGCGGACTTTATCGCGGTCATCGCCTGTCTGCTCGACATGAAAGAAGCGGATGCCGAACCGGACGATATCGATCATCTCGGAAACAGGCGTATTCGTTCGGTGGGCGAGCTACTGGCCAACCAGTTCTCAATTGGCCTGGCGCGCATGGCACGTATCGTCAAAGAGCGTATGACGCTGCAGCAGGAAAGCGAGCAGATCACGCCCTACGAGCTGATCAACGCGCGTACCGTATCCGCGGTTATTCAATCTTTCTTCGGAAGCAGCCAGCTTTCACAGTTCATGGATC
>CAYUDF010000252.1:0-5459 GCA_964443465.1 uncultured bacterium | reverse complement strand
CGGGCCGTGGCACTCCTCGCACTGGACGCCACCAAAAGCAAACGTCCCGAAACCGGTCGTGCCGGCCGGCCAGGAGCCCGTTTCGCTCGCGCCCGTAGTGTGGCACTTGAAGCAGTTGTAGTTGTAGTCCCTGTCTTCGCCCACGTGGTAATTTACCCACTTGTCCGTGTCGTCGGTACCCGCCCACAGATTAAGCTGGTTGGTCGCGGTGGCTGTATAGATTTTACCTGTGGGCAGGACAAATCTCGATTTCCATCCGTAACCACCGATCACGTAAGCATAATCCGTCCACGGCGTCGCGTCCGGCGGTCCGTCGACCGAGAGAACCGAACTGGTGGCACCGCTTGGGTGCTCGCTATCCCAGGGAAATGTCGGCCCCACACCGCCGGTAACTGCCGACAGCTTGTAAGGGTGGCCGGATTCCTGGAACATCGCGTACTTGTCTTCGTGGCATCCGGAATTGCCGCATGTCGCCGATCCCACGTACGCCTGCAACGGCGCCTGGCTATCCGGCGGACACGTCGGACATTCATCATCGTCGCTACAGCTTGCAACAAACGTTACGAGCATCACGGCGAATATCAAAATCAACCACTTCTTCATGAACGAACCTCCTGTTACTTGTTACCGCTAGCCATCATGCTGCTGGTTCGGGTCGCCTATAGCCTTGTCGACCTCAAGAACGCTGTACGGCTTGCGAACCAGGACATCTACAGTGTTGCGAATTCTCGATTCCCAGGCGCGACCCGTAGGGCTCGCCATATACGTAAGTACAATCTTCATCCGCGGATAATCTTTTCGAAAGCCTTCGACGATCTTCCACTGATCCGGGGAGTTTGCGTCGATATCAGCAAAAACGAGCGCGGCGGTACTTACTCCCGGGTCTTCAGCGGCGTCGGCCAAAGTGGTCAGATGACACACGTCGTATCGACCGCTGAAGTACTCTTTCACACATTTCGCCAGGTCGCCGTCCGCTTCTACCAAGATCATCCTTTCCAACCGCGCATCTCCATGGTTACGGACCTTAAAATCCATTGATCTTCAGTGCACGTGACATGCCACGAGCACGATCTATAACACGTTGTAATACAATATGTTATGAAACGAACGGGCGCGCCGATTCCAGATTTCTGGAATCGGGCTATTTTGTATTCTAAATTTCTGGGAGGACTGGGGTTACGGTCTAACTGGAGGTCATTGTTTGGTTTTGTTGTATAACGAAGCGAGGCTGATGCCGAGGCGTTCCGCCGCCAGGCGTTTATCACCCTCAGATTCCTCTATCACCCGTAAAACATGTCGATACTCAAAATCACGTAACGCGTTCTTCAGGTTTCTGTCCCGATTGGTTCTCATTCCTAACAAGCGCTCGAAGGTTGCGGCGTCGATGATCGGTCGCTCCACCATTATCAACGCCCGCTGAATGACATTCTGGAGTTCCCTTGCGTTTCCCTTCCATGTGTATGATTGCAGAACAATCATCGCGTCGGCCGATATTTCTTTCACGGGTGACTTCATTTCGTCCCGGTAGTGATTCAGGAAACACATCGCCAGGGCGGGTATATCTTCAACCCGTTCGCGTAGCGGCGGTATCGCGATCCGGAAGACATTGAGTCGAAAAAACAGATCTTCCCTGAACGAACCGTCTTCGACCATCTGCTCCAGCTTCCTGTTTGTTGCGGCCACGATTCGTGTATTCACCGGGACTGATTTACTGGCCCCCAGGGGTCTTATCTCCTTCGTTTCAATGGCCCGAAGGATTTTGGGTTGCAGGATCGTCGATATTTCTCCCACTTCATCGAGGAAAAGCGTTCCATACCGGGCTTCCTGAAACAATCCTGCCTGATCCCTGTCCGCTCCGGTGAACGCACCGCGCTTGTAACCAAAAAACTCCGACTCCAGAAGCGTATCCGGGATGGCGCCGCAGTTGACCGGTACAAACGCTCCCCGTTTTTCCATTGATGCGGAGTGGATCCCCCTGGCAACGAGTTCCTTGCCGGTCCCGCTTTCACCCTCGATAAGCACGTTGCCCTGGGCCTTCGCAATCTTTCGTATGGATCGTTTGATCTCGCCGATCGCATCACTGATCCCGACAATATTGTCAAAACACGTTTCGGGGTGTTTCTCAATCCGCAGAACACGGTTCTCCCATTCCAGTTCCCTGAGCCGGAGCATATTACGTATCTTCAGGATGAGGCTTTCGAATCTAACTGGTTTGGTGAGATAATCCGATGCGCCTTCCCGCACGGCTTCTATCGCCGTGTCGAGCGATCCGTGCGCGGTGATCAAAAGAACGATCGTATCCGCAGCGGCCGCTTTGACGTGACGCATCACATCAACGCCACTTATGCCGGGCATGTGGATATCGGTAATCACAACATCAAAAGGATCGGCATCAAACGTCTCCATCGCTTCCTCCCCCGAAGCTGCCGACCGACAGATGAAACCTTCTTTTTGGAGAACGGTCACAAGAACGCTTCGGATCGTCTCTTCGTCGTCCACAACAAGTATTTTCGCGGTATCGATCGTCACTCTCTAAACCTCTCCACCGTTGGTCACCGGCTCGACGGGGATCCTCACCCAAAACGTTGTTCCGTGCGCTGTATCTTTATCAACGCCGATGTCTCCGCCCATTTGCTGAAGGAAGGATTTACACACCGAGAGACCGAGTCCGGTCCCGTGACCGGGTCCTTTTGTCGTAAAATAGGCGTCGAAGATTTTTTCGAGATTCTCCTCGGCGATCCCGTGGCCGGTATCATGGACCAAAACAATAATATCGTCTCCGGTCAGCCCGGAGGAAATAGTCAGCTTGCCACCACCGGGCATGGAATCCGCGGCATTAAGCACGAGATTCAGAAAGACGCCGAATAACCGGTCTTCTACTGTATCGACGGTCGGTAACGATTCCTGCAGATTCGTCACGGTTACAATCGATCGAAATCGGGCGTCGTATTTGACAAGTCCCAATACAGCCTGCAGAACGGCGTTAATATTGACCGGCCGAACATCGAGGGACAGCGGCCGCGAAAGATCAGACATAGCGTGTACGATTTCCGAAATCCTGTCTACCTGCCGTTGAATCGTACGGACTCTTTCCTTCGTCTCCGGTGTGTCGTCCTCGATGCCAAGCAGCTGTACCAGCGAGTCAATCGCCGTCAGTGGATTGCCGATTTCGTGCGCCACCCCGGCGGCCAGTTGCCCGATGCCAGCGAGTTTCTCCTGGTGCACCAGCTGCGCCTGTGTTTCGTACAATGAACGCGTCCTGTCCTGAATTTGTGTTTCCATATCGGTATACAGATCACGCAAGTTGGTTACCATGTGATGGAAACCACGATCCAGCATTCCGAACTCGTCGCCCGAAAGTCGTGGTGCGCCGATTTCAAAATGACCCGATTCGATTCGGGTCATTTTGTCCTTGAGGTTGGCCGTCGGACGACCCACCATGAAGTGAATAATCGAACCCACGCCGATCAACATCACAATCAGCAACAGTCCCCCGAACATCATCAGTCTCCGCCGTACCTGCAGTGCAGCCACGTCGGGCCGGGTTAAGGAAATCTCCACCAGAATGTTTCCCAAAATTTCGTTGTCGTCCTCATGACATTTCTGACAGCGCGGACCATTGTACAACACGTGATCGACAGCAAAGATTTTTCCGAAATCTTTCTGTTCGTATACGATCCGCTCGGGAACAACTTTCTGTTGATGACAGTGCAGGCAGGGCGCTTCGTTTTTACGGTCGATCGTTTGTCCGACCCGGGATACGTCGGACGAAAAACGTACAACCATACCAGGATCGAAAATCTCCACACGCTGGATACCCTCCTGCTCGGGCAACAGCTGCAGATGTTCCTGAATGTTATCCGGTTCGCCGGCGGACATTTCGGCGAGCAGGTGGTGTTCGATGATACGGGCGATCCGCTCGGACTCGTCCATTTTTTGTTCCAGAAAGCGTTTCTCGGGCCTGATCTGATAAATATGCACCGAAACCAGCACAACCACGACCAGCGAAACCCAGAAGGTCACCCGGAACGATATCGATCGGAAATAGGTCAATCGTGATCCCCGGTTATTGACAAATCGCAGACATAAAATCTCTACACGCGGGCCGTGATTCTATCGCCCAGTCAACGTCACCACAAGCACGAATCTAATGTGTTACATAACTGCTTGTATTACGTGAAATTATGTCATTATGCCCTCTAACTAATTGCCTGATCGCCGGATCCGGAGTACTATCCATCTGTTTGCTATGCCGGCCTCATGGCGGCATAGCGAACAGCGATTATACTGACAGCCTGCGGCTGCAGCATAATCGCTGTTGTCCTTTCTCGGGCGACGTCCCATCCGGTTCTCACTCATAGTCCATTCCATGCTCCCAACAGGAGGTTGCCTTGTACAACCACAACTGGAATAAATACAACCGGTCGGTCGCGTTTGCCCTGGCAGTCGTGGCCTTTTTTGTGACCGGGCCGGTCGCGGCCGACACGACCCAAACTCCACCGGGTGAAAAAGCGACACCCGACGTGTTCTCCCGCATCGAGGACGCGGGTACAAAGGAGAACCACGACGGCGCGAACCACGTCATCGTGTACGACTACGCTAAAAACCACGTCAAGGACACCGGCGTGACCTACGTCGAGAGCCACATTATATACAAGGTGCTCACACCGGCCGGTTGCCGCGACCAGTCGGTGCTGCGGTGGAACTTTGACCCCCAGAGCATGTTCATCGAAGTCCGCGAGGTCAATATCGTGCGCGGCAGCGAGAAGATCGCGGTGGACGTGTCACAGGTACACGAACTGCCCGCGCCTCAGGCGGCGATCTACTGGAAGGACCGGATCAAGACGCTGCAACTGCCCCGTCTCCAGGTAAACGACGGCATCGAGGTGAAGGTGTTTCGCAAGGGATTCACTTACGCCCTGCTGGATGAAGCGCCGGTGTCGGCCCCCGACGACGAACGCTACATCCCGCCGATGCCGGGCGAATACTTCGACATCGTTTTGTTTGCCGCCACCGTACCGATCATCGAAAAGAAATACATACTGAGCCTGCCCGCCGACAAACGGCTCCACTCGCAGATCTACAACGGCCCCCTTTACGCCGCCACCACCTACACCGAGGACCGCACGGAATACTCGTGGTGGGGCCTCGACCTGCCGCCGCGTTTGCGCGAACAGCGCCAACCGGCGCCGAGCGACTTCGCGGCAAAGGTTGTGATGGCCACGGTGACGGACTGGGAAGCGAAGAGCCGGTGGTTCTTTGACGTCAACCAGGGCCAGTTTGACGTCACGCCCGACATCCAGGCCAAGGTCGACGAGATACTGAAAGACTCCGGCGTGGAAAAAGCGTCGGAGGAGCAGAAAGCAAAGGTGCTGCTCCACTGGACGGCGCAGAACATCCGCTACAGCGGCCAGACGATGGGTGAGGGCGAAGGATTTACACTGCATTCGGGGCAGATG
>CAYUDF010000251.1:0-5461 GCA_964443465.1 uncultured bacterium | reverse complement strand
CAAAACCGATCAGCACCAGCCCCGCGATCCGGGTGGCCCATCTCAAGGGCTTTTTTCCGGGCACAGACGTGTAGGAACCCGTTATACCGGCTGCGAACAGCAACAACAGCACGACTTCCGGCCAACCGAACCGCACGGGCGGCGTGGTTTCCGCCGGGACTTCCAGGCCGAGTCGGCGCGCGCCCAAAACCCTCGCTCCGGTCCGGACGCCGTTTACGATTGCTTCGCTGGTTACCGTTGCGCCGGTTACGGCGTCGACGTCGACGCCGGTCAGGAGCGGGTCGAGTACGGATCTGCCGGCCAGCGATCCGGTCAGGTTGTGATTCTTTATCTTTCCGTAGAATGCCGCCGATTCCCTGTGGTCAATCACCGAAACGCCGCAGACAAGACCGGCGGTGTCGATACCCACTGCGACCGCCATGGGCCCCCCGTACCCATCGGCTGCGCTTGTTCGGGTGTATCCGATTAATATTCCGTCGTGATAAGCGGCGAAGTCCCCGTCGCCGGCGGCTTCAATCGTCTGCGCCCCCGGGACAGACCGCAGCAGATGTGGCTCGGTTCCGGATTGAATCCGCCGTGCGCCCGCGATCCACGCGGCGACCAGTAACAATGGGACAAGTAGAACGATTATACGCCGGGTTATCATGCGTTCCCGCCGGCTTCGGGTCGTGGACCGGACAATCCGAGAAGCCGCCAGAACACGACGCCGACTATCACCGATATAACGCCGAACACGATGCCGCCCATTAAACCCGCGCGCGGTTCTCCTTCACCGATACTGGTACCCACCATCGCGAGTGTAAAGCCGACCAGGCACACCCACGAAGTTACCAGGACCCATTTCCACCACGGCATCCGGATGCCACGGTCCTCCGTCCACAATTTCAACGCGATTACGGCCAGGCAGGCAAACAACCCTTCGATAAACCAGAACAATCCGCTTGTAAAGAAACCCATCTTCGTCTCCTCGTTACAGATCGATAAATTCTTCGGATTTCAGCCACCATGGCGGGTCGCGGTAGGAGGCGTTTTTGCCCCCCATGGATGGCATATAGTAATCCTGCGGATCGGGTCCGGGATAAAAAAGCTTCTGCAATTTGGCCAGCGCTGTGTGCGATACACCGGTGGGATCGTTGGCGGTTATCTCCAGCGCTGATTTGTGGAGCCAGTTGGCTTTGCGCGTGTACGGGCAGACGGCCACACACACGCGGCAGCCCCAGTTACCCAGGTTGGAGCTCCAGAAATTGTGGCATTTCGACGAATGGATCTGCCAGCGCCGGTATCCCCGTACCTCCTGTTTGCCACCCATCGAAATAGCGCCGCTGGGACACTGTTCCGCGCACACCTTGCACGTCGAACAGAACGACTGCACGCCAAAATCAATCGGTTTATCGGGTTTCATGGGAAGGTTGGTGGTTACGACGGCGGGGCGTACGTTGCAACCCAGTTCCGGCGTGATAACGATTCCGTGGCGGGCCTGTTCCCCCAGCCCGGCGTCCACCATGATCGGCGGTACGCACAGATCGTAAGAAAACCCCGGTGTGTGGGGGCGTGCCGCGTATCCCAGTTGTTTGATAAACGCGGCGAGCCGGTACCCGAGAATCCGGGATATCGAATACGCGTCTTCCGATGTGCCGTAGTTGGGATTGGCGTACATCGGATCCCACGACATCGGTGTTCCTACAACAATCGCGTATTGCCAGTGGGCGGGAATATCCAGCGGTTTTTCGGGATCCAGTCCGCGACCCCGCGTCGGGTACCTGAACACCCAGTCGGGATTCAGTTTGGCGATCCCCACAACGGTTGTACCCAGTTCGTGCGCGATTTTTTTGACCAGCCGGGAAGTCGACTCCGGACTTTTCATCTTGTACGGTTCGGCCGGGTCGCCGCGGTGAAAACCATCGCCGCCCTTGCCCGGGAAATCGGCCACTTCCGGCGGTTCGGTGATTCGTTCGGGCTGGACCGCGCCCATTGCATTGGCCCACGCCTCGGCCAGTATGAATTTGTCGCCGTATTCGTTATTGTCCGCGTGCTGTTTTGCGTAAATTTCGTTTTTCAGGTACAGATCCAGCTCGAGATCCTCGGGGTGTTCCCTGTAGTAGGCCTGCAGGTGTTCGGGCAGGCTTTTCACGCCGATTTCTTCATTATAAGAGCGGTACAGGTAGGACATACGCGAGAAGACAACTTCGTTTCTGGCGTCGATGCGCCGGGTCTGCCCGACTTTTTCGTAGGTTGGCGAATCAACCTCAAATCTTGTCCGGTCAAAGAACTGACCGTTTCCCTCATTCGTCTGCCACCCGGTGTAAGTCGCGGGGTCTTTGCCGGCGGCGTAGCCGAAAAGGCCCAGGCTGCCCGCGCCCAGCACCGCTCCCGCTGCGCCGGATACCTTGAGGAACTGGCGGCGTGACAGGTTGTGGTTATTATCATCTTTGGACATGATGCCCCCTTTTGTAGTTGTTGACCGAGTATATCATAAGACGTCCGGTGGGCGGTTTGAATACCGCAAATTGGTACCCCGTCCGTTCCCGCTTGATATGGCCCGGGCTTTGATCTACTATTTTGTATTCACGAGTCCTGTTTGAGATCTTTGACCGTCGTGATAAACCCCACAGATCTTTTCACACAATAAGGAGCTTCCGATGACAAGACGCACGATAAGTGCGGTGCTGGTGTGTCTCGCACTGGTGGCCGTCGCCGTCGCACCGGCCGACGCACAAAAAATCGATGCCAAAGAGTACTGGCTCGACAACGGCATGCAGGTCCTGATGGTCGAACGGCACGAAGCCCCGACGATCATGGCCTCGATATTCGCCCGTGTCGGATCGGCAAACGAAACCACGGGCATCACGGGTATCTCCCACCTGTTCGAACACATGATGTTCAAGGGGACCGCGACGATCGGCACAAAAGACATCGTTCGCGATCGCGAAATCATGGATAAGCTTGATGCGATTCGCGCACTAATGCGCGATGAAGAACGGATCATGCGCGAACAGTACCGCCGTGGGAAAATCGAATCCATGGACGACCCGGAAGCGAAAACCGAGCGTTACAAGGAACTGGACGCGGAATTCGACAAGCTGATTCTCGAACAGCGCGAGCTGATCATCAAGGACCAGCTGGACGAAATCTACAGCAAAAACGGCGGGTTCTTTCTGAACGCGTTTACATCGGATGACATGACCGGTTACTTCATTCGCCTGCCGAAGAACAAGATCGAGTTGTTTATGTGGCTCGAATCAGACCGGTTCGGGGGCCCCGTGTTTCGTGAGTTCTACTCGGAACGCAACGTGGTCAAGGAAGAACGCCGCAGGGGCGTGGAGTCGACTCCGACCGGTCTCGTCGAAGAGGATTTTCGATCGATGTTCTGGAAATCGTCGTCGTACCACTGGGACGTCATCGGATGGTCTTCAGATCTGGACAACATAACGCGCGAACAGGCCAACCTGTACTACGATATTTATTATGCGCCCAACAACCTTACCATGATTCTGGTGGGAGACCTCGATCCCGACGAGACCATAAAAATGGTTAGAAAATACTTCGAACGAATCCCGCGGGGAACTATCGAGCCGCCCGACGTCACAACCCTGGAGGAAAGGCAATACGGTGAAAAACGACTGGTCAGCGAAGCGGAGACCAGCCCCCAGGCGGAAATCTGGTACCACACCGTCGCCTGGAAACACCCCGACAGTTATCCGCTGGAAGTTCTCGCCGGTGTGATGAGCGGCAAAACAGGTCGGCTCTACAAGAAACTGGTTGAGGAAAAAGAAATAGCCAAAAGCTCCGGTGGGGGCGGTATGAGTATGTTTGGCGGCAGCAACCTCGCGGTTGATGCCGGGCAGGAATCGATGAAATACGCCGGATATTTCCAGGTCAACGCCGAAGGGGTTTCCGGTATTGACGCGACCGATCTGGAAGAAGCGATGGATGAGGTCATTAAAGACCTGAAATCAGATCCGGTTTCGGAAGAGGAGCTCCAGAAGGTTAAAAACCAGCTGCGCGTCCAGAATATCCGGTTCATGGACATCATGTCCGGTATAGGTGTGTTGTTTTACCTGGGACAGAACGCCGCCATGGGCGACTGGACCGAAGCCAACAACAACCCGGTAAAACGCGACATGGTCAATGCGGACGACGTCACGCGAGTCGCCGAGAAATACCTTGATCCCACGCGAAAGAACGTACTCATCATCAATTCAAAGGCCGGTTCAGGTGGGGAAGGTGGTGTCGAGGAAGATCCGCGGTACAAACAGGCGAAGCAGATGATCGAATCGATCGATGACACTGCCCAGCTGGAACAGATGATTGGCATGTTTTCCATGCGGATGGAACAGGCGACTGATCCGAAACAAAAAGAGGGCATGGAGAAACTGTTAAAACTGGCCAACGAAAAACTGAAAGTGCTCAAAGCCGCCGAAAAAGAATAGGGCGAATACCAAAGGAGATTTGTTTATGAAAAGGTTTAAGCAATTTTCGATAAGCCGGTCGGCGGTGACGGCAATTGTCCTGATCGTGGTATTTGTCTTCGCGGCCGCGGTACAGGCCGACAAGATCGTCGATCATCCCGACAACCTGAAATACAAGGAACTGAATTATAAGCCACCGACGGCAAAAGACTACCGTCACACGCTGAAGTGTGGTGCCACAGTGTACGTCGCGGAGAATCCGGAGGTTCCGACTTTTGAAATAAAAATGCTCGTTCGTACCGGTTCGATGTACGTGCCGGTCGACAAAGCAGGCCTGGCGGATATGACTGGTTACCTGATGCGAAACGGCGGCGTAGAGGGGTTTACCGCCAAAGAACTGGATGAGAAGCTTGCATATCTCGCCGGCGAAATTAACGTCAACATTGGTAATTCCCAGGGGAGGGCCACGCTGTTCTGCCTGTCGAAAGATCTGGCGGAAGGTATGGATCTTTTCGGCAGGGTTTTGCGATCCCCGGCATTCGATCAGGCCGCGCTCGATTTGTATCGCAAAGACGTGCTGTCAGATCTGGAACAACGTAACGCGTCGACATCGGACATCGAGTCGCGGGAGTGGCAGTATCTCATGTACGATAACCACCCTTGTACGATCCAGTACCGTCGCACGGAACAAACTGTCAACTCAATCACACAGGAAGACCTGGGGACCTTCCATAAACAGTTCTTTTTCCCGGGGAATTTCATCTTTGCCGTCACTGGTGATTTCAAGACAAAAGAGGTTCTGGCGAAGCTGGATGAGATGCTGGCCGGCTGGGCGGATCAACCATTGAATCTCCCCGTAATTCCGGACCAGATCCCGGGTGCGAAATCCGGCGTGTACATGATCGAAAAGGAAGATGTCAACCAGTCCCGAATCCGCATCGGGCACATTGGTGTCAAGAGGGACATCGATGACCAGTACGCGTTGATCGTCATGAACGATATACTCGGTGGCGGGGGATTCACGTCGAGGATCGTGCGGCGGGTGCGTTGCG
>CAYUDF010000250.1:0-5465 GCA_964443465.1 uncultured bacterium | reverse complement strand
TTGTCAAGCCCAAGAAGGATTTACTGACAACTTTGACTCACAATAAAAGGCAATTGATAGGTTTCCTGCTCGTATCCGCCCTGGTCATCGTTGTTGTAATTCTGTACGGCACCACTTATCTCGTAAACCAGATTTACAAAGCAGACCAACGCCGGTTATCGGTCATGCATCAAGTCGAGTATGCCCACAAAATGGCTTCACTTGGCCGTCTTTCCGCCGGCGTAGCCCATGAAATTAACAATCCGCTTGCCGTAATCAGTGAAAAAGCCGGGCTCGCAAGGGATCTTTATGCCGCAATGGAAGAGGCAGACAGGGATCCCAAAATAATAGAGTTAATTGAAGCAATCAGTTTTTCAGTTGTCCGGTGCGCCAAGATCACACACCGGCTCCTGAGTTTCGCACGACGGTCAGATATCCGTGTCGAGCCGGTTAATATGGAAGAACTCGTCCAGGAAGTACTCGGCTTTGTTGGCAAGGAGGCCGAATATAGAAGTATACAGATTCTTATCAACACCGTCGAAAATACTCCGCTCGTCGTCAGCGACCGGGGTCGTCTGCAGGAAATATTTCTCAATCTGTTCACAAACGCTTTCACCGCCATGGAGGACGGTGGAGCACTCTCCATAAATATCGGCCAACTACCTTCTTCGAAAGTGGTTGTATCCTGCACCGACACAGGTCTTGGAATTCCAAAGTCCGACCTTGAACGAATTTTCGAGCCGTTTTTTTCAACAAAAACCGGCAGTGGCGGCACAGGACTCGGGTTGTCCATCACATACAGATTATTGTGGGAAATCGGAGGCCGGATTGAAGTAGATAGCGAAGTCGGAAAAGGCACGACATTTAAGGTGACTTTGCCTCTGACTTATAAACGAGCGAGCGACAATAAAAACAAGGAACTAATATTGTAGTTTATACAATCGGAATCCGATTCTGTCCGCAGGAAACGAGGAATCGCCATGAAAATACTTTTGGTTGATGATGAGGTTGATTTTGTCGAAACGCTGGCGGAAAGACTCTCCATGAGAGGAATAGAAGCCGACTGGGCGGACCACTACGAGGAAGCGATAAGCAAGGCTGAACAAAACGAATACCAACTCGCGGTTCTGGATGTCAAAATGCCCAAAGTCAGCGGTATCGACCTTAAAAAGCAGCTTCAGGACAAATCACCGAACATGAAATTTATTTTTCTTACCGGGCACGGATCCGAAGAATCCTATATCGCAGGCTCCCATGAAGCCGGCGCCGAATATTATCTGCTAAAACCTGTTCTTATTGAGGAATTGGTCGACAAAATCCGTTCAGCGCTGGGCGAGAGAGAAGACGGAAACAATGTGTAGCAAAAATGGTAAAACCGAATTGGAATATTTTGGGACGGTTTCCGCGTCATTCTCGCACGATATCAACAACCGTCTGGCTGTCATAAATGAACATGCAGGTTTGTTGGAAGATTATATATATTTATATGAAAATGGCCGCGACATGGATGTTGAGAGACTGAAGAGTGTTGCGGAGACAGTAAAGCAAAACGTCTCTCGCGCAAATGAAATTGTCAAAACAATGAATCGTTTTGCGCATTCTGCAGATCACCCCGTCCAAAATATCGATTTGCACGAAACACTTGAACTATCCGCTAAACTTTCGAAAAGGGTTGTTGAAATGCGGGACATCTCGCTTGTTGTCGACGCGCGGGATGAAAGCGTTTCAATTACCACGTCGCTCTATCATCTGTTGAATCTGATCTGGATATGCATCAATACGGCGTTGGAAAATATAACACCCGGGGGCTCAATTACGCTGTCTTCCGGAAAGAACGATGAATGTGCAACCATTTCAATCAGAATGTCCCCTCCCACCGACACGATACAAAGCGTGCTTTTACCCGACTACGCGGACAACTTCTGCCGCAATCTCGGATTGTCGGTGGCCACCGATACGGCGAAGGCTGAGATAGTCATCAGCTATCACTAAAAGGAGTATATTATGGCTGAGAAAGTGCTTTTGGTCGATGATGACGAGGAATTCCTGGATGTAATGAGTGAACGCCTCAGAAACCACGGTGTCGACGTGTCTACTTCGAGTTCCGCCATTGACGCGCTCGACCTTATCGACAAGGAATTGTTTGACGTTGTTGTTCTCGACCTGCAGATGCCGGGAATCGACGGCATAGACACGTTGCAACGCATCAAGGAAAAGAGAGAGGAATTGCAGGTGATTTTGTTGACGGGTCACGCAACCGTGGAGAAAGCAGTTGAATCTATTAAACTCGGTGCGATGGATTTTCTCGAGAAACCAGCGGACTTTGAAATACTCAATGAAAAAATCAAAAAGGCAAAAAAGAAGAAGATGCTCGTCATGGACAAAATGAATCATGACAAAATGATGGAAATGTTGCGCCGATTCGGAATCTGAACCGGCAAGATGAAAGGGTGAGTTGATTTGAAAGAAATTTATGTCAAGGATATCATGGTTCCGATATCTGACTACGCGACCGTATCGGACACCGCCAATCTGAGAGAGGCGTTGCGGGCGCTGGAGAATCAAAGCAAAAAGCATGGATCGGCGCCCTACCGCCACCGTGCGGTGCTCGTTGTAGATAAAAACGGACGTGTGATTGGCAAGATCAGCCAACTTGACATCATGCGCGCGCTTGAACCGAATTACCAAAAGATCGGAAACGATGTCAGCCTGAGTCGCTTTGGATTCAGCAGGGATTTCATGAACATGATCGCCAAACAATTTCAGTTATGGGAGCACTCGCTGGAAGCCATGATGACAATCGCTGAAAATACCAAAGTCTCCGAGGTAATGTATTCCCCGGCAGATCACCAGAAAGTCGACATCAACGATTCCCTGTTCACGGCAAACCATCAACTGGTCATGGGACAACATCAGTCTCTGCTGGTCACGAGTGGCAAAAACAAGGATATCATCGGAATACTCAGATCAACCGACGCGTTTAACGCACTTTACGATCTACTCATGGAAGCGGATTCGTGACCATCGGCTGTTTCCTGGAAGCAGATGGTTCTCCGCAAGTAGAATTAAATAAACTCTTTGAGTATCTTCCACAATTCAGCCATCGGCTGTTTCAGTCCGCGACAGATCCATATCCGCATATCGTCGTCTTTCGCATACGGCGTGCGCACCTCTTCTACCAGAGTCACTTCCTCAAACAGGAGTTCCAGGGCCTCACGGCCGCTGCGCACCACGATGACAACTTTGCCTTCTCCAGGGGGCGGCCCCCACAGCCAATAGTTGTTGTGCGGGCTGTAGACGGGCGGCATGTCGTACTTCTTCGACCAGTATTCCAGGGCGCCGGCGTGCCCGTAGTTGTTACCGACGGCGATACAAACTTCCTGGTCATTCTTCGGGAGATTGGTGTATGCGTTTGAAACGGCCTTTGCAAGCTCTTCCCAACCCAGACGGTCGGAAAAATACTGCGGTAGTTCGGAGCGTTCCCCCACTTCCTGTGCTTTGGGTACGATGCCGAGGTTCTGCATGTACTTCCCCAGATCAGCGGGATCCTTCAGCGGCAGAGCCAACGGCGCAAACACGTACGCGCCAACCAGCAGGTTGATCACCATCACAATCCGGATCCATTTGACCCATTTGCCGCGCGTCCACTGCTCCCAGGCGACACTGCCCGCGGCGAGCAATACGGGGATTGACGCCGCAAAGTAGTACGGTTTGCTTTTCTGCAGTATGAATAAAACAAACGAAAAAACAACCGTGAGGCTCACAATTCGGTACTGACCGTGACGCGCCAACAGCAACCACAACAACCCGGCCAACCAGAAAATCAGCGTCCACGGATTGGCCATCTTGATGTTTTCGATTAAAAAATCCAGCGGCGACATGCCGGATATTTTGTACTGCTTGGCGTTTCTAATAAATTCAACCGTCGCCCAGTCGTTCGTTGCATTCCACACGACGTACGGCAACAAAAAAAGCACAGCCACACCGGCGGCCATCCACAATCGGCGATCCGTAAAGTGCAACCGGTGCCGGGTTATCAGAAGGGCCGGCGCCAGCGCGACCCCCAGCGCCAGCAACCCGATCTTGTTGGACAACCCCAGACCGAACACCAGGCCCAACATCGGCCACGACGTCGCCTTGCCCGAACGCGCAATGCGGATCACCAGGAAATATACCGCCGACCAGAACAGCAGATCGTAGGCATTCATCGAGTAAAATCCGCAGATGACCAGACCGGCGACCCCGATCCCCGCAGCGATACCGGCAAACAATTGCGCCCAACGCCGGCCGCCCAACTCAGCGGCGGTGGCGCCGCACAAGAAAATTAGTCCTGAACCGCATAGCGCCGGCAGTATACGCAGGGCGTGAACCGAATCGCCAAATATGGACTTCCATATCATCAATATCCAGATTGAAAACGCCGGTTGGTCGACGTATCCCCACGCAGGCCTGTTGGCGCACGCCATATAATAATATTCGTCGCGAAATATTCCGTAGTTACCGTTGGTGTAAACGTGGAGCAGAAATTGCAAGACAGCGGGAATAGACAGAAGCCACCATGCCACCGGTTGCGCTCTTATTGTATCCGGTATCACAATCGGACGTTCGGTCGGAGTAACAGGCTCAGTCATTGGATCCCCCTATCCATAATGAGGTCGAGATAAGAACAAATCTCCTTGAGAACTACAGACAATACAGTCTAGTATAATCGCGCATGAATTATAAATTATTAATTAGACGATTCAACAGTTCGAATATCAGATTTATCGCGGCGCTGTTAATTCTGGGCGCGGTGTGTCTGGGTTTCTCACCCGCCGGTGCATACGACCTGAATGGACGAATCACCGGCGACCTGTATTCCCTGCAGGGGCCAGAGCAGGACCATCTCCGCCCTTATTTTCGTTTCTGGGGTGATCTGAACGCGTGGCGGTCACCGACGGGCCGCGCGCTTCGTCTGCATACGTCCCTGCGATGGACATCTGATTTCTCCAACAAACTGCCGTCGGACCCGTCGCTTTTCGTTTACGACCTTTATGCGCAAATAATGGGGTTGCCTTCCGGCACCAACTGGTATATCGGCCGTCAGTTTGTATACAGCGGCGTCGGCAGCGCGTTACTCGACGGCGGACGCGTGCAATATCGGTACAAAAACAAACTGGATTTCAATCTGTTCGGGGGAAGCTCGGTCTCGAGCGAGGACCCCGAAGAAATCCGCTCGATCGATGATTTTCTCGTATTCGGCGGCCGCCTGGGCACGGGAGGGATACAAAAAACACCGCTGGGTGTCAGCTGGATGATGCGGCGGCGGGACGGCGGCACCAGTTTCCACAGGATCGGCCTGGACGCCACCCGGCTGTTTCGTTCTTCGGAACTGTTTGCCCGCGCCGCGTACAACATCGAGGATATCCGCCTCGCCGAACTGATGGGCCGAGCGATTTACCGGCCGGGGTTGTGGTATTTTTCCGGTGAATATTTCTGGCGCGAAC
>CAYUDF010000249.1:0-5495 GCA_964443465.1 uncultured bacterium | reverse complement strand
AACAGGCGAAGATGGCCGGGTTTGCCAAGGTGTATCCGGTAGCCGCGGCCACGGTGGGGCGCAAGGGCGAAAAGATGACGGAGTACCACGAACTGGTCGACGCCGGCGCGGTCGCGGTGAGCGACGACGGCGCACCGGTGGCGGACGCCGGTCTCGTGCGGCGGGTACTGGAATACGCCAATCATTGCGGCATCCCGCTGTTTGAACACTGCGAGGACAAAGCGGCGTCCGGGTACGGCGTGATTAACGAAGGATACTACTCCACCAAGCTGGGCCTTGTCGGTGTGCCCGCTTATTCCGAGGAAATCTGCCTGTCCCGCGACCTGCTGGTGCTGGAGACGGTGCCGGCGAAATTTCACGCATCACACCTGTCCTCGAAGGGTTCGGTGGAGATGATCCGGCGAGCCAAGAAATCAGGACTGCAGGTGACCGCGGAGACGGCGCCTCATTATATATGCCTGGAGGACAAGGACCTGCAGACGTACAACACCAACCTGAAGATCAATCCGCCGATCAGGGGTTCCGAGGACCGCGATGCCCTTATCGAGGGATTGAAGGATGGAACGATCGATTGTCTCGCTTCCGACCACGCGCCCCATGCCCCGCAGGAAAAACAGGTGGAATTCGAGTACGCGCCCTTCGGGTCGATCGGTCTTGAAACCACATTTTCGATACTGATGACACATCTGGTCAAGCCGGGGCATCTGACGTTGCCGCAAGCACTTGCAGTGATATGCCACAAGCCGGCCGATGTGATCGGTATCGACGGCGGACGGTTGAAGGCCGGTGGCCCGGCGGACCTGGCGCTGTTTGATTCGGACGAAGAGTGGACGGTCGAGGAAGGCGATTTTCACAGTAAGTCGAAAAACTCGGCCTTTATCGGCCATAAATTCAGCGGCCGTGTGAAACACACAATCCTGGACGGGGTGAACGTTACGGCTTCCCTTTGATCCGGCGGGGTTGCATATTAGACGAAGTTCCCCTGGGAAAATTGAGGATTCTGTATGTTTCCTGGTAAAAGAACGACTCTCGTAATGGTCGTCGCGTGTGCGATGGTGGCCGGACTGCTGTCGGGGGGCGGGTGCGCCTACTACAACATGCTGTACAACGCCAAGGCGAAGTACAAAGAGGCGGAAAAAATACCCGCGGCCAAGGACGGCAAGGTATCCCGGCAGAAGGTCGAGGCGTACGACATCGCCATCGAAAAAGCGGAGGTGATGATTGAGAAGTATCCGAACAGCCGGCACGTCGACGACGCCTATATATTGATCGCCAACGCGCAGTTCAATCAGGAAGAGTACGACGCTGCGATCGCCACAATTGATACCCTCCTGGCAAAACTTCCGAAAACGGACCATATCGAACAAGCAAAATTTCTCAAGGGGCACGCGTACGTCAAATCGCTGAAGTTCGCTTTGGCCCTCGCCGAACTGGGCGCATTTATCGAAGACTACGGCCGGAGCGATTACACGCCTCAGGCGCTCTACCTCGCTAGCAAAAGCGCATTGATACTGGATCAGGAAGAAAAGTCGGCCGAATACGCCGATCGATTGCGGCACCGGTACCGCGGCAGTGAATACACGCTGGATGCGGATATCGAGCTGGCCGAGATCTATCTGCGAAAAGGCAAGTTCGACCAGAGTATCGAAATTTACGAAAACCTCACGTCTTCGCGGCTGGAAAAAAAGAGCCGATACCGGGTATGGACATCACTGGCCAGGGCGTACATCGAAATCGGACGTTACCGGGACGCCGTGATGGCGCTGGAGGAAATCAGGGATCTAAACCTCACTCCCACACAACTGGCCAATGCCCAGTTGATCCGGGCGAAAGCCTTCCGCGGATTGAACAACATGCCCGGCGCTATCATGAGATACAAAGACGTCACGAACCGGTATCCCAAATCCATGTTCAGCGCCGAAGCGCACTACCAGCTCGGCTCAATCTACCAGGAGATGGACAGCCTGGAGACGGCGAAGCGTCACTACGAGTCGGTGGCCAGGTCCTACTCCGGGTCGGAATTCGCAGAACAATCCATTAAAAACGCCTCCAGCATCTCCCAGCTCATCAGGCTGCGGAACAGTTCCGGACAGGACAGCCCCGAAGCCCAGGCTCTACGCATGTTTTCTCTCGCCGAGGTTCAACTGTTCCAGTTTGAAGATGTCGACAAGGCGCTGGAGAGTTACCAGCTGCTTTTGACAGAATATCCCGACAGTGAATTCGGCGCCAAAGCGGCATACGCAATCGGGTATATATACGCCACCAAAAAAGAGGACCCCGAAAAATCACGAGAGGCTTACATGTTGTTGATTCAGAATTACCCGGACTCGCAACAGGCCGACTACGCCCGCGAGGCGCTTGGTCTGCCGCCAGTAGTGCGTGCACCGGTGATCCCGCCCGTCGTACCGGATTCGACCCTCGCGGTTGGCCTGGCCGATTCAACCGGCGCGATTGGTCTGGCTGATTCGATTCGCGCGGATGAACGCCCGGATTCGACCAGCACGGTCGGACAGGCGGAAACGGGGGGGCAATGATTTTTCAACCCGCCAGGGCCGGAGAGTACCGTACCGAAATCGTCGACAACGTGAAACTCAGCCGGCGGTATTTTCTGCTCAAAATGCGCTGCCCCGCGGATATGCCCGCGCCGGCGGCTGGCCAGTTTATACAGTTGGGTGTGCCGGAAGCCGGACGGTTTTTTCTGCGGCGGCCGTTCAGCATATTCGACTGCGATGAAAAAACGCTGGATCTGCTGATTGTTGAAGTGGGCGCCGGCACCGAAGTGATCCGGCGGGCACGAATCGGCGATCCGATCGATTTCTACGGTCCACTGGGAAACGGTTTTCCCGCCCAGCCGGACAAAAAGATTCTGGGTATCGGTGGCGGCGTCGGACTGGCGCCGCTGTATTTTTATGCGTTCAACGACCCGGGCACAACGGGCGGAGGGTTCCGTCTTATATACGGTGGGCGCACTCGCGAAGATCTTTTTCTGGACCACATTCCGATGGAGGGCGACGGTGTGTTGCTGGCCACCGACGACGGGAGCCACGGATACCAGGGCAACGCCGTCGAATTGGCGACGGAAGTGCTGAAACGCGAAGGGGCCGACCTGATCTATTCCTGCGGGCCGACACCCATGTTAAAAGCGGTTGAACGGCTGGCCGTCGAACACAAAATCCCGCACTTTGTATCTCTGGAAAACAGAATGAGTTGTGGACTGGGCGCGTGCCGGGCGTGTGTTGTACCGACCCGGCTGGAAGGGGACAGCCCCTACAGGACCGTGTGCCACGATGGGCCCGTGTTTAACGCGTCGGATCTCGTTTGGGAAGACCTTCCGTCGCCGTGACGATGAGAAACCAGGAGTAACGATTGTGAATAATCTGGAAGTTACCATTGGGCCGGTTACACACAAGAACCCGTTTTTTATCGCTTCGGGAATCTGCGGATACGGAGAGGAATACTCGCCGTTAGTGGATCTCGAAAAGCTGGGTGGCATCGTCACCAAAACGGTCACGGTCCGTCCGCGCGCCGGCAACAAGCCGCCGCGCATTTCCGAACTTCCCTTCGGCATGCTCAACAGTATCGGACTGGAGAACGTGGGACTGGACAAGTATGTCTCCGAAAAACTCCCGCTCCTGAAAAAAAGAAACGTCTGTGTGATCGTGAGTGTCGCCGCCGAGACCGAAGACGAAATGGCGCGGGTGGCCGACTCGTTTGCGCCGATGGACGGTTACGCCGGTCTGGAGCTGAACCTCAGTTGCCCCAACATCGACGACAAGGCGCTCGACCACGGCCGTAACCCCGAGTTTGTCGCGCGCATCACGCGTATCGTCAAGGACCGCATCCCCGATCGTGCGCTTTGGATCAAGATCACACCCAACGTGACCGACATCGGCGAGGTGGCGGCCGCGGCCGAGTCCGGCGGCGCCGACGCCATCGCGGCGATCAATACACTGATCGGCCTGGATTTCGACCTGAAAACGGGCAAGCCGGTGCTGGGCAAGGGAAGCGGCGGGTATTCGGGGCCCGGCATACTGCCCATCGCGCTTCAGAAAGTGCTCGAGGTGTCGCGCGCCGTATCGATTCCGATCGTGGGCATCGGCGGGATATCGTCGGTGGACGACGCGCGCAAGTTTTTCCTCGCCGGCGCCACCGCTGTCCAGGTGGGTACCGCGTTGTATGCCGATCCGGGACTGCCCGAACGGCTGATCCGGGAGTTCGAAGAAAACACCCACTGGCTTAAAAAATAACCGGAGGAATCAACCGTTGGCCAACGAAGACAAACTGATTACCGCGCTGGATGTTGATACGATCGAAGACGCTTCGGCGCTCGTGAAGAAACTGTCCCCCCATGTAACATGGTTCAAAGTCGGTTCCCACCTGTTTACACGTGAAGGCCCGCGCGTGTGCGCGATGGTCAAGGACTCCGGCGCCAATCTTTTTCTCGACCTCAAGTATCACGACATTCCTAACACCGTCTACGGGGCGGTACGATCGGCCATGCAGCTGAATGTGGACATGCTCACGCTGCACGCGTCCGGCGGCGAAGACATGCTGCGGGCGGCGCGGCGCGCTGTCGAGGAATCGGGACGCGGCGACGTGGTGCTGGTTGCCGTCACCGTGTTGACACACCTCAAGATCGACGACCTCGGTTCATTGTTCGGCAGCTCGAGCACACCCGACGAAATGATTTTGTCCCTCGCCGGTACGGCCAGGCGCGCAGGTACTACCGGTGTCGTCGCCTCGGCCAGAGAACTGCGTCTGATCAAGGACCACCTCGGCGAGGATTTCAAAGTCGTAACCCCCGGCATCCGCCTGCCCGACAAAAATGCCAAAGACGACCAGGTCCGTGTGGTCACACCGGAAAAAGCGGTCAGCGACGGCGCTGACTGGATCGTGGTCGGCCGGCCGATCATCGCGGCGCCCGATCCTGTGGCCGCCTGCCTCGAAATTCAGCAGAGAATGAGTTCCGCCTGAGAGCAGGCCCGCGTCCGTTTAACAACATCAGCCTCTCTCCGTATGTAAATCGATTAATTGACGATACAACGCCCGTATGGTATAATACCCCCGCTAAGTGGCCAAAAGGGGTAAGGGCGTTAGAGAATTGCTGTACCGTATGCAGGCGCGGCCAACCCCACGCGATCCCCGCCTCATTTCACGCCCGCACTCAGCCGACCAATATGTTTAACACCGCGCCAGGGAATGTGCGGTGTTACACAGCCACGTGGCACTTGTCGGCTGGAACGAACAAGGGGGACAACCACACGTTCCAGTATTTTACCCGTTCGGATTCGTCACACTTTATTTGTTTTGATGATTTCAGACTCTTTTCAGCAACGACGGGGGAATACGAATGAACAAGTTCCTGTTGATATTCCTGTGCATTTCTGTGGCGGCCTCGAGCTTGTCCGCACGCGACAACACCATCCAATCTGAACAACTGACTCCGCGCCAGGACCCTGTGTATTCGGACAACTTTATTCCGGAACTGGGTATCA
>CAYUDF010000248.1:0-5503 GCA_964443465.1 uncultured bacterium | reverse complement strand
AAATCAAATTGCCGCCGCGTGGCGGTCGCCGGTTACCGGTGTTTCAATTTTCGGGAGGTTCGGAACGGGTTTTAAATCGGGCCGCCGCGTTTGAACACCGACCGGAAATCATATTCGTCACTGAGGGAAAACACAAAATCGAACAGTTTCGGGGCGATGGGTCGCACAAACAGCGCAACCTGGGCGTTTTCGACCGGTCGCCGCACGGTTTTTGACACGGGCAATTCGAGAACCAGCGTGACCAGCAGGCTGGCAATGATCATTCCGACGATCAGTCCGAGAGCGCCGCCGCACAACCGGTCCACCCACCCGAGAAACGTCATATGAATCAGTTTCTGGATCGAAACGGCCAGGAAGTGAAATGCAATAATGCCGGCGATGAACAACACACCAAATGCAACAACTACTGAGGGCGAGTACGGCAGCGATACGTGTTCCTGGAGTATTTCGGCCAGCCAGCCGGCAAAAAGAACGGCGATAAAAAACGAAGCGACGATACCGGCCAGTTCAATGACCTGCCGGATCAACCCCTTGATCAAACCGGCGATCAGGCCGATAGCGAGCACCGATACCAGTACGATATTGACTACGGCGCTTCCTTCCATACGGAATCCGTCTCCCGTCAACCGAGCAACTGTTTAACCATTGCGGACACGGTTTTGCCGTCCGCTTCGCTCCCCACTTCCGCCATCACCGATTTCATGACCAGCCCGAAGGCCTGTTTCCCGCCGCCGGACGATGAGATATGTTTTTCAATGACGGCTTTCAACTCGTCTTCGCTTTTTTGTTTCGGCAGATAGAACATCGTGATTTCATATTCCGCCGATTCCTTTTCCGCCAGATCCAAACGATCGTTCTCACGATACGTTTCGATCATTTCTTTTCGTTTTTTCGCGTAGGACGCCAGCACTTTCTGTTCAACGGCCTCGGTCAGGTCCTCACCGGAATTTATTTTTTCGTTTTTGAGCTCGTTCATCAGCATGCGGATGATGCCGAGCCGTTCCCTGGCACCTTCCTTCATCGCCGTTTTCATATCTTCCTGCAGTTTCTCATAGATCATTGTAGTACCTCTGCGGTCTGGTCATTCGCTGCCGGCGACTCCCGTTATCATCGCAACGGCCGCCGTCTCCGACCTCAACCGGCCTTTTGTGGCGGCAACGGGAATGCCGCCTTCTCTTCTGAGCTGTTTTAATTCGGTGTGAGAAAGACCGGCTTCGGGGCCGATGATCACCATCGTGTTTTCCATCAGATTGCGTGCCGCGACGGAAGGAGCACCCTCTTCACCGACGACCACCTTCCTCGTACGTCCGACCATCGCTACCAGTTTCTCAAAGGAAACCGGTTCGACCACTCCGGGACGCCACGCCCGGAAGGACTGCTTGATCGCCGTCAACGCGATCTTGTCCAGTCTGGCCAGGAACTGTTTGTTATACCCGTGTTTGACCTGCGTATTGCTCGAGACAAACGGAATACACCCGGTGATTCCCAGTTCGACGCACTGCTCGAACGCCTGTTCAAACTTGTCTTTCTTTATCACACCCAGCGCCAGTACGAACTGCGCCGCCGGGGGATGATCCGTAACGATATCTTTCATCTCGGCGCGCGTGAGGTCATTTGTCATTTCTATGGCTTCGCATTCCGCGATTAATCCCTTGCCATTGGTGACGTAAAAACGCTGACCTTCTTCGTTGCGCAACACCCGCGCGAAGTGATGGTGCTCTTCTTCGACAAGAGACACCTTGAGCGATTCACCCGACGCATCGGGGTCATAAAATAAAAACCGGTGAGCATCCATGATTAAAATTACTCCGAAGGACCTGGACAGATATCATCTTACAGCTTGGGCAGCCGTTCAGCCAGAGATTGATCCAGTTCTTTCAGAAGCTCCGTTTCCTTTTTGTTGACCTTGTCGGGCACCCAGGCCACGACGCGTACCAGCTGATCCCCCGTTCCGTAGCTGTTCAGCCGCGGGATTCCCTTGCCCTTCATCCTGAAGATTTTGTGCGACGGTGTGCCCGCCGGTATCTTGAATAATACTTTGCCGCCCAGCGTAGGGATTTCGAGTTTGGTACCCAGCGCCAGTTGTGAATATGTCAGGGGCAAATCGATCAATACATCGTTGCCGTGCCGTTCAAACAGAGGATTTTCCTTCTCCTCAATAATCACGTACAGGTCGCCCGCCGAACCGCCTCTTTCAGCGATATCACCGCCCCCCGCGACCGAGATATAGTTGCCCGTGGCCACGCCGGCCGGAATGTTGACCGATACTTTTTCCTTACCCCGAACCACACCCGATCCGTTACAGGATTTACAGGGATCGGTAACAATAACACCCTCGCCGTGGCACCGATGGCATTCCGTCACGTTGATGAACTGCCCGAGCAGGGATCGTTGTACGTGCTTGATCTGGCCTGACCCCTTGCACACGTCACACGTCGCCAGCTCGCCTCCCTCGCGGCTTCCCGATCCGCCGCAATCATCACAGGCGACCAGCTTGTTGACGCGGATTTGTTTTGTGACGCCCTCGGCGACCTCCTGGAGCGTCAATTCGACTTTCAATTGCAGGTCGCGGCCTTTTCTCACACGCCTTCCACCCGATCGCCGCCCGCCGCCACCGAACATTTCTTCAAACCCGCCGCCACCACCGTATCCGCCAAAATCGCGCATAAACGCCCGCAACGCGTCGGACAGATCGAATCCTCCGCTGAAACCTCCGCCAAACCCGCCCCCGAAGGGACTCTGGCCGCCGGCTCCGCCCAGTCCGGCGTGGCCATATTGGTCGTACAAACTCCGTTTTTCGGCGTCATTGAGGACTTCGTAGGCTTCCGTTGCCTCCTTGAAGCTCTCTTCAGCAGCTTTGTCACCCGGGTTTTTGTCGGGGTGGTATTTGAAGGCCCGTTTCCGGTAGGCTTTTTTTATGTCTTCCTTGGCGGCGTTTTTGTCGACGCCCAGGACTTCGTAGTAGTCTTGTTTAGTCATAACGTCTTGTAATTAACAGTAAAACGGGGTTCCTGTCAAACTTTCAGTTGGATTTGTCGCAATATCGATGAGGGTGGAAAATCAAAAGGCCCGGGGATTGCCCCCGGGCCTCTTTTCCTGAAGTCTGGTAAATCGCGGATATTTCGAGCCGGACGACTATTCGCCGGAATCCGGCGCGCTGTACATCAGTTCGGCGAACTTGTGCATAATGTTCTGGAGGTTGCCGGTCGCCACCCTCAGAGAATCAGAGTCGCGGTTGGCGCCATCCCTGGCCACGCGAAGATCGTCCATCGCAATCTGGATCTCCTCGAGGTCCGTCTCGGAAAACTTGTCGGCAAAGTCCTTGATCGTCTGTTCCGTCGAGTACAGCAGAATTTCACCCTCGTTGAGGGCTTCCGAGTAATCGCGCTTGGTCCGGTCCTCTTCGGCAAACTGTTCGGCTTCCTGGATCATCCGGTTGATTTCAGCTTCGCTCACACCACTCGCCGACTTGACCGATATTTCCTGCGTGCGGCCCGTTCCAAGGTCCCGTGCGGAAACGTTGACGATACCGTTGGCGTCGATGTCAAAACTGACTTCGATCTGCGGCACACCGCGGGGTGCGGGTGGGATGCCCACCAGGTCAAACCGTCCCAGCGTGCGGTTGTCCTTGGCCATTTCGCGTTCGCCCTGCAGCACGTGTACGCTGACCGCCGGCTGATTGTCCGTCGCCGTGGAAAAAATCTGCATTTGTTGTGTCGGAATGGTCGAGTTGCGGCCGATCAGTTTGGTCGTCACCCCACCGAGCGTTTCGATGCCCAGCGACAGCGGTGTTACGTCCAGCAGTACCACTTCTTCGACGTCGCCCGACAACACGCCACCCTGGATCGCGGCACCCTTGGATACCACTTCGTCGGGGTTGACGCCCTTTACCGGTTCCTTGTTGAAAAACTTTTTCACCGCTTCCTTGACGGCGGGCATACGCGTGGAACCGCCGACGAGGATTACGTTTTCGATGTCATTTGTGGTGCAGCCGGCGTCCTTCAGAGCCTGCTTGCACGGTTCGATCGTTTTCTTGATCAGGTCCTCGACCTGTTTCTCCAGCGTCGCTCGCGTCAGGACGATCTCCAGGTGTTTCGGACCGCTTTCATCCGCGGCGAGAAACGGAAGGTTGATCGTTGTTTCCAGCGTGGTGGATAGCTCGCACTTGGCCTTTTCCGCTGCGTCGCGGACTCGCTGCATCGCCATTTTATCGGCGGAAATGTCCATCCCGCTTTCATTCACAAATTCTTCCACGATCCAGGTCATGATCTTCTGGTCGAAGTCGTCGCCACCCAGATGGGTGTCCCCCGCCGTCGATTTCACCTGAAAGATCCCGCCACTCAATTCGAGGATCGAAATATCAAACGTACCGCCCCCGAGGTCGTAGACGGCAACCGTGCCCGAACCCGACTTGTCCAGCCCGTAAGCCAGTGCAGCTGCCGTGGGCTCGTTGATAATCCTGAGCACATCCAGACCGGCGATTCGCCCGGCATTCTTGGTTGCCTGCCGCTGCGCGTCGTTGAAGTACGCGGGCACTGTAATAACTGCCTGCGTCACTTCTTCGCCCGTGTGCTCCTCGGCCACCTGTTTAAGGTTCTGGAGAATCATCGCGGCGATTTCTTCGGGCCGGAAAGAACGTTCCTTGATCTTGATGATCACGTTTTCCTGCTTGCCCTTTTCGGTGATGTAAGACATCTTGCCCGCTTCGTTCTCAATCTCTTTCCAGCGGGCTCCCATGAACCGTTTCACTGAATAAATGGTCTGTTCGGGATTCGTAATCGCCTGTCTTTTGGCGATGTGACCGACCAGTCGTTCCCCGTTTTTGGCAAAAGCGACAACGGACGGAGTCGTGCGGTTGCCTTCGCTGTTGGGAACCACGATGGGTTCGCTGCCGTCGATGATGCTGACGCATGAATTGGTGGTGCCGAGATCGATCCCGATCACTTTTGACATGATTGGCTCCTTAACGATAGAAAGGACCGGCCAAAACGGTTCCGAAACGTGCAATTACCGATATATGTTGTTACTTTGCAACGATTACATTGGCGGGACGGATCACGGTGTCGTCGAGCTTATAGCCCTTTTGTACGACTTCCGAGACAAAACCGGATGGAACTTCACCGGTTTCTATCTGGCCGACGGCCATGTGAAAGTTCGGATCGAAGGAGCTTTTGAAGGCATCTATTTCGCGTACGCCGAACTTTTCGAGGACAATGGTCAAGTTGTTATATATCAACCTGATACCTTGCACGAACTCATCTGTGTCCGCGTCCTCGGCCACCGAAAACGCCCGCTCGAAATCGTCTACGATATTCAGGATTCCGAGAATTACTTCAGCCTTTGATTGCTGTTTTAGCAATTCCCATTCCTTACGGGTGCGTTTTCGGTAATTTTCGAACTCTGCAACCGACCGGAGCCACTTGTCGTTTAACTCCTTCAGTTGCTTGTCTTTCTCGGCGTTGTCCTTGTTGAGGTTCAGAATGATCTCGTTCTTTTCGAGGAG
>CAYUDF010000247.1:0-5504 GCA_964443465.1 uncultured bacterium | reverse complement strand
CTGATAGGTCAGAACAATGGTGCCACACGCTACCAACGCTGCAGAGAGGTGTATCCAAATTTTCTACAAAATCAACACCGCGACCCACAGTGAGAACGATACCCTCATCAATAGCGCAGAAAAATGTAAGGCTTTCGTCGTTGTTGACCTTCTGGATCGATCGTACAAAATAGTTCCCGCCTACTCTTACTACAACCGGATAAGTTGCAAAAATCATTGGTGTCAGCTTGTCAACCTCCAAACCGACCATTCGGGCGTATTCACGACCAGCCGGAAGACCATTAATTTCGGTAACAATACGACGACTTGGATCCGCCTCCGTGACTACCATCTTGTTGGCGGTACTCACAAAATGTTCGGTTTTGAAGACTTCAAACTGGTGTGTGGTATTAAATAGCGTAAATACTGCACTATTAGTGTGGAACATGCCGTCGTGATAAATATATGTCTTGTTAAACCGAACTCCATCGCCCGCAGATCCCCCGATGAGCGAAATATCACCAAGATTTCTCGATAGCGCACTAACAACTGACTCCTCCTGGAGAGATAACCCATCAATAAGTAGAAATCCGAAAGTATTTCTGCCCGAGGGGTTACCGCCGCGATTCTCTAAAGTTGTAAGAAGGTCACGCGCCACGGTCTCACCGTCGGCAAACTCGAAATCTAACAAATTATCGATACGTTTTGTCACAACATGAAAACTGTCGGACGCGATACTTACTCCGGTCAACGCGCCATTAAGATAACCCGTCGGTGTAATTTCTCCCGCAGTTGTGCAACCGATCACATCGGTGCCGGCAAATTTCCTGCCGATCTCTTTGCCGAGAACGGTGAGGTCATACTCCGACGAGCAAAAAAAGATCGCCAATGAGATATCTTGTTGAAATATATCGTGATGTAGTTCCTGCACCGCAACAACAGGATCTTTAGATCGCGAGACGCCTCTACGAATGCTGGTTTTCGTTTCAAGCATTGCTCCTCCTACCTGTATAAAAAGTCTAAACGCCTCCCCCGTGCCTACCGGTCCATTACCAGATTTCGCGTAGTTTCGACGTTAAAACCGTGGTATCGACAGCGTGGCGAATATCTTGAGATAAATATTGCGTTATTTTCTTCTTAAGGCTCCCGGATCGGTGCCGATAAAAGATCTGTGGAATAATGAGGCGAGCGAAAGGGGAATCAGTATGGACAGTACAATTCTGGCGGTCGACGACAGCGTCGCTAATATCGTTATATTAGAAGAATTACTTGCGGATGAATACACGCTCGTAACAGCCTCTTCAGGCCGAAGTGCCATAGAGTTAGCCAGGAGTATTTATCCCGACGTTGTTCTTTTAGATATTATGATGCCAGAAATGGATGGCTACGAGACATGCAGAATACTCAGGGAGGACCCAGATCTTTGCCACGTCAAAATAATACTGATTTCGGCTAAAGAAGAAACCTCAGATCGTTTAAAGGGTTACAAAGTCGGTGCGGATGATTACATAACAAAACCCTTCGAACCGGAAGAACTACTGGCGAAACTGAAAGTGTTTTTGCGATTGAAGCATGTTGAGGAGCTTGATCAACTCAAGATGGATATTCTGCATCTCCTTAGCCACGAGACACGAACGCCTTTGTCAGGAATCCTTGGTTCTTTGATGATGCTTAAAACAAACGGTACGCTCAAGGACTCAGATTCGAAAAAATTAATCGAAATCGCCGAACAAAGTGGCCATCAACTTCAGTCGTTACTTGAAAAGTCAATGCTGCTATGTGAGATTAAGTCTAACGTTGACAAACGGCTGTTTGAACCTGTACAGCTAGATTCTCTAGTATACAAAGCAGCAGACGGCCTGAGATTATATGCCGAAGAACGGCAAGTGACGGTTCGGCTGGAAATTTCTTCAAATTCAAGACCGCTTGGTTGTCGCGACGATCTGTTATTGGTTCCTGAATTCCTTCTGCATAATGCTATCCGGTTTAGTCCATCGAAGAATGAAGTTAGAGTTTCACTTACAGACGAGCCAAATTCAGTACGCCTTTCAGTAACTGATCACGGCCCGGGAATCCCGCCAAACTATCTTCCCCATGTATTCTCTGCTTTTACGCCTCGGGATATTACTCATCACGCGGAAGGGCATGGTCTCAGCTTGGCGATATGTCGTGAGATCATCAGTCGCCACGGTGGGATAGTCGGAGTTGATTCTAATCCGGGCAATATGACTTGTTTTTTCGCAACCTTGCCCCTACAAAATAAACTCCAGGGCGACAAAGATAACGCAAATGAGTTAGTTCACATGCGGACACCAAATTATCCCTAGAACTTTTCTTGGGTTTTGAGTTTGGTTCCTTCTCCCATTTTTGTGGCGAGCCGTCGTTTCATCGCTGTGATTCCGCCAACCTGTGCAAAGTGTGCGACATAGATCCCTCTATTATTGATCCGTTACGCAAATCTGGTTGTAGTATAAAATAACTGCGGGTATGATTGATAAATAGGATATCTATGTGACCTGACCCCCTGGAATCGCCGAACGTGTTGCCGCCTGAGTCCCCATCCGAACAAAGTTAGGCAAACCACTGGGAGGTGCCGCTCCATTTGGATATATGGGAAAACCGCGAATTGGTGCCCAACCCGCAAGAAGCACCGGTCCGGAAACTTCTTTACGAACTCTTTCTGGAACACAAACGTCGCGCAATTTTTAAGGGATCCCACAGCAAATAGAGGAAGAATTACCCAGGCTTCACGGAGACGTCGATTTCCTGAAGATTGAGTATTTATCCAAAGACGAACTACTATCCGAAGCCAAAGACCTTTACTCCCGCTGGTCCAATTTGGAAAAAGAGGAAAAACGCCATATTGTCGAGAACATCACAGAAAAGATTGTAATTGGCAAAGATGATGTAACGATTGAACTTTGCTATCTTCCCTCCCCTTCCCAAATGATGGCAGATAGGAAACAGAACCTCACAGCCGCGTTGTCCTCAGGGTATAAAGCGAATTATAGAACACCAAGGTGCTTTATTTTAAAAGTACCATCTTCCGTGTCAGCGTCTGGTTACCGACCGTCAGTTTGTAGAAATAGATCCCCGATCCCACCGGCTGGTTGTGATTGTCCAGTCCATCCCACGACACTTCGTTGTGCCCCGCCGGACGGGTCTCGCGCGCCAGTGTTTTGACCAGAGCGCCTCGAACGTCGTAGATCGACAGGTCAACCATCGACTTCTCCGGCAACACGTACGATATCGTTGTCGACGGGTTAAACGGATTCGGATGATTCCGTTCCAGCGTCAGCTGGGCGGCGCGTGTCTGGACCCTTTCGGTCCCGGAGCGCATCTCCGTGCCGTCGGCCAGCACGACAACCAGCGTGTACTCGTAAGAGCGACCGGCCTGTGTCGTTCGGTCGGTGGTGCTCCGCTGGTCGGCAGAGATCAGGCCGTTAGCGTTAACCGCCGTCTCTGGCCCGCCGTCTCCGTTGCGGCGGTACACCTGGAAGCCCGACATCTCTTCGTCGGAAGCGATGTCCCAGCCGAGACGAACGCCGTCGTTTGTCGCTTCCGCCACAAACGCGTTGATCAGCACCGGCACGGTCGGGTCGAGCTGAACCTCGATCTCATTCGAGTACGGACTTTCCACCATCGAGCCATCGCGCGCCGTGACGCGCACGTTGTGCACGGGACCGAACTCCAGTTCCGTGAGGTCAAAGGAATTGCCCGTCGTAGTACCGATCTGCGTCGTCGGTTCCGGCGACTGGTCCATGTAGATCACGTAGTCGGCAACGCCGGTGTCACCCCACTTGTAAAAGTGCAACGTCGCCGTCTGCGCGGCGTCGTCTACTTCCGCCCACAGCGTCGGTGCGGCGGCTACGCCGTTGAAGGTTCCGCGGTACGCGCGATATGTGAACCGTTCGAGCAGCTGGATTTCCCATTCGACAAAATCGTCGCTCGGTCGAATTTCTGTGATTATTCTCTGGTTCCCCCAGGAAACAAGTGAGTTTCCGCCGGGCATTCTCCTGTGACTTCCGACAAACGAGCCAAAAAGAGCCGGTGAATGACGATTCGCCCACACTTGCGTCGCTACCATCGGTGGTGTTTCGGTCAACTGGTATTCGACCGCCCGCGATTCCTGGGGAGTGTTGAGATTGCCGTTGTCAAATACCGTGATGTTGCCGTTGGGCAACCGGCGGATATCGTGCTGGTGGGAAAACCACTCGCCGCCCTGTACCATCTGGAAATCGTTCTGCCCCTGTTTGCCGCCCAGGCGCCAGATGACGTTGCCCGTACCGGTGCCGTTCTGGTAGTCGATCTTGGTGATCTCGTCGAGGTGACGGCTGGAGATCAACATGTTTCCGTCGGTGTCAATTTCCGCCGCATTTCCGTGGATATAATCAATACGATCGCTGGTCAGATCGATATCGGGGGTGGCATCCGTTATGGGAATATGGTCCCAGCTCCGCCACTCCCAAACGACGTTTTTACTGGCGTCCTGTTCCTGCATAACCAGTCCGGTAACGGTGGCGGCAGGATCACCTCCTGGAACAACCAGACTCATATCGACCGGCTGTGGATCGTAAATCATGATGATGGCGTGTCCGTTGGGCAGAAACAGGAACTCGTGAAAGTCTATCAGGTACCCGTTTCCCGCCGCCCATTCGTCAACTACCGTGTAGGTATTGTCCATCACAAACAACCGATTGGGTTCACCGGTATTTCTATTTCGTCTCTGGAAAAACGTGAGTGTCCCGTTGATCTGGGGCTGAAAATTGGTAATCGCCCCGCCCCAGTTTGTGAAGAAAGTGGGCGTCCCGTCGTTTTCCAGCGCCACCAGGTAAAAACCGTTCACATAGAACAGCGTGCGCGGATCGGGATTGTTATTGGTGAGGATGCTGAACGTCGGAAAGTCAGACGGAAACGGAAAACCGCTCTGGGGCGCCGGTCGGGGGCCTATAGCCAACTCGTTTTTAGACGGGGACCGTGATTCGTGAAATTCACACTCACAATCCTCAACAAACTCCATCAGCGATGATCGCTTGGGCGAGACTTTAAAGCCGTAGTCTCCAACACCTGCGACAGCGACGGATACCCGTTCACCCGGATCAAATTCCCGGTGCGGCCGAAATATCAATGTTTTATTGTCGTCCGACCGGACCCATGCGCCGGTGATAACTCCACTCGCCGTGCCGGTCACAACGAGATCGGGCAAGATTGCCGTTCCGGCCCGCGGTTTAAAAATCAGCGTTGACTCCTTGGATACCAGCTCTGCGCCGGGCCTCGGAGACACAAAAGAAAAATCATCCTTCAGCGTTTTTGCTGACAACGGCTGAAAACTGGCCGCGAGCAGGATGATAGCGAGTACGATAGCGGTGATTCTCATGGCTGCGTTCCCCCCCTGAGAGTGAGGTATGATGGTGCAAATCACGTGATGCCGAGATTGAGAAACGTCAATTATAGCATATCCGCTCGGAAAAATCGACCCCGAAGAGGCTCTGTAGCCACCCATCGGCCTGTCGCGGAAGGGGTTA
>CAYUDF010000246.1:0-5513 GCA_964443465.1 uncultured bacterium | reverse complement strand
CGGCCGCGGGTGTGAGGCGGGAGTACCATTGTGGCGCCCACAGCGTTGTCGCCGGGATTGCCGGTAAGCAGGACCCCGGCGGGATTGGGTTGTGGGGTGTCGCTGGTGGTATTCCCCGGGGCGTCGGTTCCGGCGATGTCGTCGCTACAGCCCGTCAGCGCGAGCAGTAAGGTGATGCAACTTAGAGATATTATGCAGAGCAGGTGTTTTGCTGTAGTCACTGATTTTCTCCGTTTCGGCAGTGTCGGTGCGCTCCTCTGTCATTACTCGACAAAAACCAGGTTGATCCGACAAAACAGACCGTATCGGGCAGAGGAAGGGCATGACAAAACATTTTTGTTATTTTAACAAGACCATTTTTCTCGTTTGTGTTTTCGAGCCGGCGCTTAACCGGTAGAAATATACACCCGAACTGACTTCGTCTCCCCGGTTGTCCCGGCCATTCCAGTCGACACTGTGTCGTCCGGCGGTTTTTGTCTGCCGGACGAGTGTGACCACCCGGCGGCCGCCCACATCGTAGATGGTCAGATCCACGGTGGATCGTTCCGGAAGGGTAAAGCGTATCGTCGTGTTGGGATTAAACGGATTGGGACTGTTTTGTTCGAGCGCAAACCCCGGCAATGCGGTCGCCGTTACGCCGGTCGGTGGTCCCGCGATATAAACAGTGGTTGATCCGGCCGCTGTTGTCAGGAATCCGGGAACACCCGCTGTTACCAGCGCCCCGCCAGGCCCGCCCGCGTGGAACGCCATACCTCCGGAGAGCACCGTACCTGCCGTCTGCCCCTCGCCGATTCCGATAACAACACCCGCGCTGTCTCCGCTGGTCAACGATGTCTCTATAGTACCAACACCGGCGTCGGAGGATCTAACCGTTACAGCAGCCGGCGTGCCCCCGGGTCGAATGAGTTGCGATTCAAGGATCGCACTGCTGTCAGCGAGCATCGCGCCGATCCGCACCACGAACTCAGCATCGGGATCGCCCACATCCATCGAGTCGGGCAGTAGCACAATCTCCACTGCCGGAGGTACAATGTTGACAACCTGCAGCGATGTTGTAAAACCCGGTGCACTCGCTGTCACCGTAACGGGACCCAGCGAATCCTCGAGGGCCTGCACGTAAAATGCGGCGTCGGTCTGGCCGTTGGGTACAATCACATCAACAGCCTCGGCGCCGACAACCAGCGCGTTGGCCGATACGAGCGCCCGTGTGGTGTCGTCTATTTCGATGTGTACGGTAACACCACCGTGACCAGACGAACCCAGCTGGGCTGTCACAACGTTGGTTTCCAGTCCGGCTCCGAGCGCCGTGGGCAGACCGAGATAAGTGATTGTTGTGTTGGCGACGTTGACGATCTGCTGCGCGGCTCCCGTCTGGATGAAACCCGGAATCGACGCAAAAACG
Source organism: uncultured bacterium (assembly GCA_964443465.1). Taxonomy (GTDB): domain Bacteria; phylum Krumholzibacteriota; class Krumholzibacteriia; order WVZY01; family JAKEHA01; genus CAYUDF01. The sequence goes on along the minus strand of CAYUDF010000246.1, from coordinate 4,111 downwards.
ATCGTCTGGCCCTCGGCGACCGGTTCGAGCGCCACGCCGCCGCCTCCGACGGTCAGGGGTGATTTATCTTCGCCCGCATTAATTGCGACCACAACAGAATCTCCCGACATGAACGACGTTTTAAGCCGGGCCGCCGTTGTGTCTGTGGTTGTGACCAACGCTGTCAGTGGCGCGGCGCCGGCCCGCCTCAGTTGCGGTAGTTGTACGTAAGTGTTTCCGATGCCGGGTACACCGACCCGGACGCTGAACTCATCGTCGCCGCCGCCGATATTGACGGTCGAAGCGAGTGACAAAATGTCAACAGCCGGTTGTACGATCGTGGCATTGCCGGTCTCGGTGACGAACTGGGGTGCCGACACGGAAATCATCACAACACCGGTTGTGTCGTCGATGCCGTGCACGTAAAACTCCACCTTTGTCTCACCGTTGGGTACAACGATATCTACCGCCGGTTGTCCGGCAGTCGCGATTCCGTCAGAGACCAATGCCACCAGTGAGTCGGCGGATTCCAGGCGTGCCGTAACGCCGCCGTGAGTAGCTGTACTGAACGTGGCCGTCACCTTGTCACCCTGCAGCCCCGCGCCGACATTGCCCAGGCTGACGATGTTGATAGTTGGAGCGGTGACCGATACGGATTGCTCCGACGCGGTTACTGTGTCAAATCCGGCCGCCGACGCCGTTACCGTAACCGATCCCAGGTTGATACCGTCCAGTGCGAATCCGCCCTGTGCGACCGAAGTTGGTGTGATGGATTCAAGCGCAGGTATAACCACTGTCACCACGTGACTCGTGTCCGCCAGGGTCAGCACTCTCGCGACGAGAGAATCGCTCACCGACGCGCTCACCGCAATACCCGGGGAACCGGGGCGCACCACCTGTGCGAATATCGCACTACCACCGCTGAACGGAACACCCGTCTGAACAGTAAAGTTATCGGGCGGATCGATGGTATCAATGCTGCTGCCTAGTGACCGGAGAGTCAGGCCCGGACGCACGATGTCAACGGGACCGGATCCGTCGTTGAACTGCGTTGCCGAGGCAGTAATCGTCACCGTACCCGACGTATCTTCTACACCGTGAATCCAGAAATTCGCGTTTGTCAAACCATTGGCCACAAAAACATCTACCGAGTCCACTCCAGCGCTGTCAGCGTGCGACGAGACCAGCAGGATCTGAGGATCACCCGACTTGATGCGTACGATGGTGCCGCCATGGGCGGATGCTCCCAGTTGTGCACGCGCTGTGCCCGATCTCAGGCCCGCTCCAACTCCCGGACCCGGCAGGTTGACCATCGAAATCCCCGGTTGTGTGACCGTCACAACCAGCGAACCCGCGAGTGTGGGACTGAAACCCGGAATCGCCGCGGTCACCTGGGTGAGACCCACCGACACACCGTCAAAGGCGACCCCGCCGGTTCCGACAGATCCCGCCGTGTTTGATTGACCGGCGGCGATGGGTATCACCACGACATGATTCGTGTCGGCAATTGTTGCAAACCTGCCAACCAGCGAATCGGAGCTGGATAGCGTTACGTCCAGGCCCGGGCCTCCGGCCCTTGCCGGCTGGATTGTCTGCAGGCCGGTGTTGTCCGATTTGGGCAGACCGATCTGAACAACGAATATATCCAGCGGATCGAGTACGTCGATCGCCGACGCCAGCGATGCGATGCGGTGGGACGGGATTACCACGTGGGCGGTGTCGATCGCCGATACAAAACCCGGCGCGATTGCGGTGATGGTGGCGACACCGGTGGTGTCCTCCAGCGCATGGATATAAAAGTTAGCCTGGGTGATTCCGTTTGCAATAAAAACATCGATGTACGGTTCGCCCGGGCTGCTCGTAGTTTTGGAGACCAGTGCAAGCAGAGTGTCACTCGATTCAATGTGCACCGTGACGCCACCGTGTTCGGACCCCGACAGAGTGGTGCGTTTCTGACCGGTCCGGAGTCCCGATCCAACATCAAATGGCAACCCCGAGTAGCTGATCGTCGGCGCGATCACCGCCACCTGTTGCGTGTCCAAACTGGTGGCGACAAATCCCGGAATCGCCGCCGTAATTTCAGTGACCCCTGCAGCGGTTCCGTTAAATGCAACTCCGCCGAGCGAGACGTTCGGGCCGGAAGCATTCTGGCCCGGCAGAACGATCACCGTGACAACCTGATCGGTCAGCCCGGTCGTCACCAGTTCACCGGCCGCGGCGTTGGAGTTGGAAACCGTGGCGGTGAGTCCCGGTCCGCCGGCTCGCGCCGCCTGGATCGCCAGGAGATTCGAGTTGCTTACATTTGGAAGACCAACCTGTACCCGAAACGGGTCGTCCGGCGCAAAAACGTCACCGCTCCCCTGGACACTAAACAGGCGTATCGCAGGGGGCAGTACATCGATCGAATCCACCGCCGAAACAAATCCGGGAGCGGTCGCCGTGATCGTCACCGTGCCTGTGGTGTCCTCGAGAGTTTGAATCCAGAAATTGGCGTTCACAGAACCGTTGGGTACGAAGACATCGACATACGGGGTGCCCGGTGTTTGCTCCGCGGCAGAAATAAAAGCGAGTAGTGTATCCGCGCTTTCAATGCGGACTGTGATACCGCCATGCTGGCTTTCGCTCAGTTGTGCGCGCAGGAGACTGCTCTGCAGTCCCGAACCGATATCGATCGGAACACCGAGGTATGAGATCGTCTGGGAATTAGCAGCGTGTGGAATACCGATGCTGGTGAAACCAATCGCAAAAAAAACGATCAGGTGGAGACTGCGGATCAGGGGCGTGCAGCGCATTTTCTATCCTCCGGGAAGGATCCAATACAGAAAGTCGTTGCTCGATGACGGGTCGGTCACGCTTCGCGGGAAGAGGTTGGGTGAGCGACGACTCGGGGCGCGATTGAGATACAGGATGGAATCGGATTATGTATATATTAGGATACCCTAAATGTTGTGATGATACAACTTAATGTTTAACAATGGGTTGTGAATGTCTTCACGAAGAAGATCGGTGGTGATTATAACTGAACATCGCTGTCCAGATTTGTTATACTCAAAAAGCATCAACTTACAAGCCGCAGTTCGATCTTAGAGGGAGGCGGATCGTCATGCTTCGCTATTTTCCAATTATCACAGTCATTCTGATTTTACTGACGCTCACACTTATGAGTTGCGGTGATACCGTAATCATAGTGCCGGAACGATCGGATACGCCGAGCATTGTCACTGGCGCCTTCGGCGCGGAAGACGGGGAGTTTCAACTCACTTTTTCCACGGCGGGAACAGCCGGAGATCCTGTATACGGCCCGTTCGTTATCAGGGGATCGAACATCCGGTACGACGACGGCGCTCAAGCGCTCGTAGTGGATTTAACGGTTACCAACGAGGGTGATGAAGCCAGGCCGCTGCCGGTGTGGTTGACTTTCATAAGACTGCTACCCAGTGGCGTAACTGTACTTAATCCAGATAACGACGTTCACGGGCCCGGAGCGGCGATCCAGTTTCTTTTTGCCAATGAGGATCTCTCGTGGACGCCGGGAGAAACCAGTTTGCCGCGGACAGTACAGTTCGGGATTGATCCCGCAAAATCTATCGGATTCGGCGCACGGATCGACGTTGGTACCGATCCGCCACGTGGCAGAATCGCCGGTGTGGTCTGGGGCGATAAAAACGAAGACGGTATACGTGATATCGACGAAGTCGGCCTGGCCGGCCGCGAGATATTTCTGGTGAGCGGCACCAATGATCCCGCGGTCACAACGCCGGAAATTCAGCGGAGTGCGAAAACGGCGAACGACGGCAGTTACGAGTTCGGAGACGTGCTGCCCGGTTTGTATACGGTGTTCTGGGAGCCTGACGATTGTTGGGTTGGCACGACACCAACGGCATTACAGGTAGTTCTCGTCGAAGCGGACGGTGTGGTATCGGACCTTCTGGAAGCGGACTTCGGGCTCAATATAACCTGTTCCACCGATTGCGGAGCGGAATGGACTAAATACGCATCCAATCCTGTTATGACAAATGGTTTCAGCGGCGGGAGTTTTGACGCTCGGGCCTTGAAATCCGCGTCCGTGTTCTATGACCCGACAGCCAATCTATATAAAATGTGGTACACGGGTGAGGACAACTCCGGGCGA
>CAYUDF010000245.1:0-5514 GCA_964443465.1 uncultured bacterium | reverse complement strand
TGTGCCTCCCATGCGAGGCACAGCAAGCTTCGCTTGTGAAGGTAGCCATTGTGCTCGGTGAGGGAGGGCGCGCCCCTGACGACAAGGCCATTGATCTGCTGGAGGTGCAGCTCTCGCAACAGGAGTGCGTCGCGCTGGTGGAGCGTGATGAGGTACGACAGGTGCTGGATGAGCAGGGCCTGACGGTGGCGGGTTTTGTCGCCGCCGATGCGGCGGTCGCAACGGGGCAGTTGCTGGCAGTAGATCTCTTTGCGGCTATTGAAACGCTGCGCCTCAAGTCGCACGACTCTCTACTGCGGCTGCGCGTCATTGATGCCCGAACGGGACTGGTGTTGGATAGCGCATTTGCAGAAGGCGTATCGAGAGAGACCGCTCCCATCGCATTCAGGGATACCATTATGGCTGCGGTGGCTAAGACGCGCGTGCCGATGCAGCAGCGTCGCTACGTGTGTCTGCTGGGAATGCGTAGCGAGGAACCGGGACGGTTCCTTGATGGTCTTGCGCAAGGACTCGCGAAGACTGTCGTATGGCCGTTCATGCGTATCGCCCGACTCGGAATCCACGTCCTCCAGCGTCGCTGCGACACCGGTCAGCATCAAAACAGGAATGTCTTTGAGGTTCTCGTCCCTTTTCATCTGCTTGAAAAGCACGAAACCCGTTTTCCTGGGCATCATGACGTCGAGAATTATCAGATCGACTTTATTTTCCTTCAGTTTCTCGAGCCCCTCGCGCCCGTCGTAAGCGGCAAGAGGTTCGTAGCCGTTTTCACTCAGAACAAGCGAAAGAAATTTTACGGCATTCTCGTCATCGTCGATGACCATGACTCTTTTGCTCATTTGTATCCTCCGGATTTTTTGCCGTTGCCATCGATCGGCAGGGTGATCCGAAAAAGTGCGCCCTTCTCCGGTTCTGATTCTACAACAATTTCACCGTTGTGCAAATCAATTATCCTTTTGGTCAACGCGAGGCCGAGCCCCGTGCCGGTTATTTTCTTTGTGCTGAAAAACGGAGTAAACACATTGTCGACGACTTCCTGCGACATACCCTCGCCGTTATCTCTGATCTCGACAACGGCGTTGTTGTGGTCGACCTCCCGGTGTACCCGGATCGATATCTCCGGCCGTTCATCTTCTTCGTATTCCTTCAATCCGCAGGCGTCTACCGCGTTCGACACGATATCCATCAGGCCCATATGTATCAGCCGGGGGTCGCACAACACGTCCGGAAGCCCGTTGTCGATGTCGGTGTAAACGACGACCCTGTTTTCCCCGGAAGCCTGGTCAACCCCCGCCGCAATTGTCCTGATCATGTTTTTAACGTCAACGGGCTGACGCTCCACCTTCCACTCGCGCGCGTACTTGAGCATGTGCATGGACAGATCGCGAATACGCTCGAGCCCTTCTTCGATCATCTCGCAACCTTCGACGATACGTTCGTCCTGGTTTTTTTTGTGTCCAACCTGGACGATGTACAACCCGCCCTTCAGCGTGTTTAACATGTTTTTTATCGCGTGCTGGATTGCCGTCACCGCCTGGCCGATCGCCGCCGCCTGTTCGGACTGGATCAGCTTCTTCTGAAGATCCATCTCGACGGTAATGTCCTTGCTGATTCCCAGTGTGCCGATGATGTGTCCCCTGCGATCCTTCAGGCGGGACAATGTTAGAAGCACGTGACGGATATCGCCGTCCCGGGTCTTGAAACGCGTCCGCCAGTTGGACACGTTGTCGCGAGTCTGCAGCCGGGTCATCGCTTTTTCCCGTTCTTGCGGATCGGCGAACAAAGTCTCGATCCTCGTACCGATCACATTTTCTCGTTCGTAACCCAGTGCTTCTTCCGCGCCACGGTTAAACGTCTGTATGGTGCCGGCCCGGTTCACGGTAATGACCATGTCGGCGGTGTTTTCAACGATGCCCTCAAGGTACTCCGCGGCCTCTCTTAGCCGTTTCTGCTGAGACTGAATCCGCTCCGCCATCTCGTTGAACGAATCCTTCACCAGGCCGATTTCATCCTCCCGTGAAGATGAATAGCGAAAACTGAGGTCGCCATCGGCGATTTTTCCAATGCCGCGAACCAGGCGCCGCAACGGCAGCGCCAGGAACCACCTGAACATGATCAGCATGGCCCCGGTGGCGAGCAGTATCGCGACGACCGCGGACAGCCCCAGGAGCACATTCAGACCGTTCATCCGTTCCTTGAAAGAGGCGAGCGAATACTCCGTTCTTAAAAAGCCCAGAACCATGCCCGCGTCGGTGTGAACGTGACAATCCGCGTTTCGACAACTGCGCTGGTTTAGAATGGGCGTGACAACGAGCAGCATATGTCCGGAACCGGGGCTGACGATGACTTCGTCCCGCCCCTGCATGGTCACGGCGGGCGTTTCATCCGACGTGTGGCAGAGGAGACAGGACTTGTCGTCTTTATTAAGTACCGTTCCGGGAACCTGAAGCCGCGAAACCGCCACTGTGCCCGACGAGTGAGCGATCAGTCCGATTTCCATGTACGTATTGCTTCGGCGGGACATCTCCTCGAACATTTCCATAACGCCGTCGCGATTGTTGCTCATCATCATGCCGTCGATACTGCTGCGGATGGACGTTGAATTGAACCGCATAAATTCGCGGGCGGAATCCAGCGCGTAAGAACGGCTCAGATAACTGCCGAGGAAACCAGCCCCCAGAATCACAACGGACACGATAATCAATACCGGTACGCTCAGCTTCCAGGCGATTCTGTGTCTTCTCTGCATAACGCAATCCTTCATCCACCCGGCTTCGGGGTCAGGTGCGGCGGTAACTCCGCGGCGCGATATCCCCGAAAGCGGGACTCGCGCTTACTTGCCGGGATCGGGCAATCGGTCGGACGCGGCGGGTTTCAGGACCCTTGCTTCAGTCGGGTGCAACGGTAACAGTTTCAGTCCCAGTGCAAATAGTAACCCGATCAGGCTCAGGACACCAAGCGCCTGAAGGGTCTCCAGAAAACTGATTCTGTAAGTGGCGATACCCTCATCCAGTACGGTACCCGTCACCACCATACCGGGAAACAGGTCCGGCGGGTGCGTCTGTCCGGGAATCACGATGAGATACCGCTCGCACAAAACACCGATAACAACAAGGGCCGACGCCACCAGGATCCACGGTATCGACGTTCCTGTCCGGCGATTGAACAGCAGCAGGTCCGGAATGAGACATCCCACCAGTATCAGGCCAACCCAGAATAACACGCTGTGAAATCCTCCAAACAGGAAATATTTCCCTGCTTCCCTGGTCTCCACCAGGTAGAGGCGGTGCGCGTTTTCGAGAAACAGCATGTACAGGGTCAACACGATAAATACGGCCAGCAGTCTCGCCAGCCAGGTGATCAGTTCGTCATCCAGGGGGCGTTTGGTGATCTTGAACAACGGCACAAGCACGAGAATCATCAGGGCGGCACCGGACGATAACGCCGCAGCCACAAAACTGGGTGGGAGCAGCGGCGAATTGTACAGTTCGCGCGGTACAAAAGCAAAAATAGCGCCCGTGCCCGTGTGTACGCAAAGCGCCCACGCGACAACCGTCACCGACGCCACCTTGGTCATCCTACCCTTTTCCTTGAAAAGCGCCCACAGATAGATAATGCAGATCATGATATGCCCCGAATACAGGGCGGGATTGATGGAAAACATCGACATCCCGTTGAAATGGACAAACGGTTCCTTGAACACCCTGTCCACTCTGCCCTGGTCGGTAACAATCGACAGAAGCCCCGCGATGAGAAACAGCATGGCCAGGTACGCGGCGATCCTCGCGAACGGCTTGTACTCCATTTTTCCGAATATCCCGTACAACCCGGACACAACCAGCGACCCGGCGGACAGGCCGATGTAGAAAATAGCCATGATAATCTGAAGCCCCCACGGGACACGGTTTGTCATACCGGTCAGGTAGATACCATCGACAAACTGCAGGTATGTGGAATACCCGCCAGCCAGTACCAGAACGGCCAACACGAACAACAGCAGATAGTACTGCGGTGAGTTTCCGTCGATTGGTTTAAATTTTACGTCAATCATGAAACTTCACCCTGCACCATTAGAGGCCAATGTAGTACACCTTCGGGCCCGTACCAAAATCTTCCCGTATCCGCTTGACCGTGTTGCCGGCGATCTTCCTGGAAACTTCGCTGTGTGGATCGTTCAGGTCTCCGATGGCCAGCGCACCCCCGCCCGTCTTGCGGCACGCTTCGACACAGGCCGGCGTCCGGCCGGAATCGAGCAGGTGCGCGCAGAAGTCACACGATTCGGCTACGCCGTGTGATCTCCTGGGAAACTTTTTGTTCGGCCAGTCCTCGGGTTCCTTGAAATTGAAGTATCTCGCGTTGTAGGGGCACGCAATCATGCAATACCTGCACCCCATGCACCGATGGTGGTCGACGATTACGATTCCATCACTGCGCTTGTAGGTGGCCTGGACGGGACAGACCTGTACACACGGCGGGTCTTCGCAGTGGTTGCACAATACGGGCACCGGTTTTTCCACTTCGTCGGGCGAGCCCTTGCTCCTGATGTTTACCTTTCTTATTCGATGGACATCCCACCGCTCATCTCCGTGAAAGGCCACGTTGTTTTCCGTTCGGCAAGCGATCGTGCACTCGTTGCAGTCCTTCGAACACTTGGTAAGATCGATGACCATTCCCCACTTTTTCCCGGTGGCCGTTGCGGTTGAGCCGGACGCTGTGGCTTTGATCGGGGTGAGAAGGCGCAACCCGTACAGACACGAAGAGCCAGCGAGCAGTACCCCGCCCGTTTTCAGAAATTTCCTCCTATCCATCGTGCGCCTCTTTTCCCTCCGGGTCCGGGGATTCGGGTGTTTCGGGGTAGTAGTGACAGGTGAAACAATCAAGCACTACGTTCGCCGCGCTGTGGCATTTGTTGCAGAACTCTTTCCTGTTCACATGGCACCCCTTGCACATCTCCAGCCCCATCTCGTCCCTGACGCCATCCCGCACCACCCTGACCCTTATCTCCCGAAGGTGTTCCATGTGGCGATACCGCATGTACTCCGTATCCCTGACACAACTGTCAAACTTGTCGGTCGGAACCTCGACGAAAGGAAGGGAATCCGCAGCGTCCTGTCCGAACACAAAACCGAAAACGCTGTACAGAAGCGGCGCCAGGATGACCAGGATCGGTATCAGTACCTTGGGATTTTTCATATTCCCCGCCCATTTCTACGGCCGGTATGTTCGGCAAACACCAGTGCCGCGGTCCGGTAGAATACGTGTGCGAACTTTGTGAACGGCAGATTTATCAGGAAAACAAAAACCAGAACCAGGTGGAAAAAATAGACGACGTGGCGGTGGGGCTCCAGTCTCAGGTAGTGGAGCAGCTCCGTGGCGAAACCCGATAACACGACAAAAAACAGCGCCCAGATGAATACCCAGTCAAAATAGGTGCCCCCGCCCATCGGTTTCCCTTCTTTTACCCGATCCCACACAAATAGCGCGCAGCCGACAAAAAGAGAAGCGCCACCCAGGTTT
>CAYUDF010000244.1:0-5537 GCA_964443465.1 uncultured bacterium | reverse complement strand
CCCCAACGATCGCACGTGTGGGTTCCTCCCCCAGGCGGGGTTTGTCCAACGCCGTACCCTTGGATTCGTACATAAAAATAGACCCCATCCGGGCACTTTCGCTGAATTTCGAAGTGGTACTGAATCCCACCAGCGAACTGGATGCGCCGCCGCCGAAAGGTGTGAATTCGTAGTCGATGTTGACCTTGGAGTCCGGTGTCAGCGAATTGAGTGCGTTGCCCTTCAGTTCAACTTCGCCGGTGTCGTAGTTGATGTCGTAGTCTATTCCGCGCGTCAGCGAACTCCCGTCGATGGTTACCTTCTCGCTGTTTTCCATGATATTGAGCGCGTCGATTCGAAATGTCTTCGACGTGCTGACCGCCTCTACAACGATGTCGTACTGGTAAGCTTCCACAAACGGATTGGTGAGGTGCTCGTTGTACATCCGTATCGATTTGACGTGCTGTTCTACAAACGCCGAGTCCTCGAAAGAGAACCCACCGGTCCACTCACCGAGGGTACTGTCGAATACACTGCCTGTCCATTTCCTGACCGAATCCGGCGGCGGGGCAAACGACCACTCGAACGGAAACTGGAGGATACCGCTCGCCGTGTTTAAATAAATCGAGGGCGCGTCGATACGGCCATCCGGCACGGGCTGGTCGGCCGCGTTTTTCTGGTCCAGACCGAAAATCCGGATGTACGGAATCGTGGAACCGGTCGGCGCCGACGTGTCCAGACGGGGGGTGTTGTCGTGAATGTTGAGGTCAAACGACGCCGGCTCGATATTGTTCATTCCCAGGTTGTAAAAGTTGCGCATCATGAATTTCCAGTTTTCACCAAAAAATTCGTCGTCGGGCCTTGGATTTTTAGCCTTGATCAGTTCGAGCATCATCGTGTCGCGTTCCGCACCACTACCGAACGGGATCTCCCACTGGGAGTAAGGCCCACCCACCACATACGGCCCCACACCATCGAATTCCACCGATATGTAGCTAACAGCCAGCGCCTTATCTTCCGGTACGGGTTGTGTCAAAACGATCCCGAAAGCCTGGTTGTTGTCAAAGTCGAGAACCAGTTGATAGTCCCGGCCCAGTTCGAGACGTTTAAAATCCTGTTGGACAAAACTGTCCCCATCGGGATGGTCCGGGTCCGGATCCCGTTCATTTTTAATTAGAAGCGCTGCATTATCGATGGCGGCGCCCGTCCCGGTCGGATCATAAAAAGCTTTTCCGGGTAGCCAGTCCAGGTCGGGTTGGGCCTGCTTGTCGGCGGGATTGATCTCCAGCCATACGTCGAGGTTAATCGACTCGTGGCCAAGATCGGCTGGCAGGCTGGGGATATCTGGATTGTTCAGCCAGAAATACTTATTCCGTATATAGTCAATATCCCGGATCACACGTGTCTCTGTCTGTCCCAGCCCGCTGCTGGTCGGCGAGAAACTGGCCCCCGAGGTCTCGCTCTCCTGCTTGCTCGCGATCACCGTGATCTCCGTCGCCCCGACTTCGGCGAGCACTTTCACGCCAAAAAGACCCGTCGAACTGGCGGAAAAGTTGAGGAGGCTTGATCCTGTCAGCGACAGGTTGGTGTTGCCGAGGTCGACGCGCTTGATAACGTCGTCGTCGTATCCTTCGTACCACAGCCGGATGTTGTTGCTCTTGTCCAGCATCGGTTCGCTGGAGTGATCCACCTGCACAAACACCTTGTCTCCGACCGTTCCGGACAGCGTTACGGACAGCTTTTGTTCCATGTCGAGCGAGGGGAACAGCGACTGTTTCTGCTGCCCTTCGACACCGATAAAAGGGTCGATCTTACGCGACTCTCCGGCAAAGGTGATTTCCTCGCGGCCGGAGATGTCGATATGGGTCTTGTCGCCCGGCCCAAAAATCGATTCCAACTGGCTGGGCATGGGCAGGGGAATATCCACACTGATCGCGCCGCCGCGCCGCTGGTCGACACCTCGCCGCATCGACGTGACGTTGGCCACCACCTCTTCCCGCCACGTGTCCTGGAACGATTTGATACGGACACCTTCGACGACCTCGTCCATGCTCTGGATTCCGATTTGCAGCCCCGGGATCGAAACATCGCGTGGTTCGTACGAATAAAACTCTCCGGACGAGGTTTCACGGAGGTCAAAACTGTACGCCGTCGGATAGGTGTACGACAGCCGATATCCCTCTATGTCGCTGTAGGCCACATCCGTCCGGGTCCGCTTCATTCTGGTTTCAAGGAAGTTCGGTGTTTGCCCGTAAGTCCCGAATTTCAGCGTGGAGAAATCAAACGGCGGAATGGTGTCCCACGCCGTCACGGGAAACAGCTTGATCCTGTCGTAGGCGCGGCCAACTTCGTTCAGATCGATGGAAAAACGTAAATCGGGTTCGGGGGTTTGGGAATGAACATTGCTGGAAAGCAGGCATACAACCACTGCCGTCATTAACCAGAAGGCGAGGCGGTAATTCATTGTTCCGGACGACGACACGATTGAAACACGAGACACGTTTTTACCAGTTCTCCAGGGGACGTTGTTTTCACCTGCTTGTGTGGGGTCTCAAGAATTTTTTAAATTCGCTGGAAACCGGTATCGGTGATCGACCGCGTGCCACCAAAACTTGTCCTTAAAAAAGGACGGAATCCACCCCATGTGTCGCCTTTCAGCGACAGTCGCACCAACGCCGATACCCCCCGTCTGCTCCCGTTTAACCAGGTTCGACAAGATCAGGAAGCGCCGGTGCGGCCAGGGGGTTTGCTTAAGAAACTACTTGTCGTTAAATCAATTATTAGAGATTATGCAAACAGCTGGCCGTGGTCTCCTTCCAGGCGAATAAACGATGTTCATTCTCGAAAGATATATCCTCCGAAGCTTCATCGGACCGTTCGTGTTCTCGACGTCGGTTATAACGTTTGTGTTCATAATGGATTTCATCATTCGTTACATCGACTTGTTTCTCGAGAAGGGCGTGAAGTTTCACATCGTGCTGCAAGCGTTTCTACTCAGTCTGGGACACATGTTTGCATTAATTATACCAATGGCCGTACTGCCCACCACCCTCATGAGTTTCGGCAACCTGGCAGCGGAAAACGAGATAACAGCGATGAAAGCCAGCGGGATCAGTCTGTACAGAATGATACTGCCGGGAACCCTCGCCGCGGTCCTGTTAACCACGGCGCTGGTCTATTACAACAGCTACATTCTTCCCGACGCCAACCACGCGCTTCTCAATCTGTTGATCGCCATTCAGCGGAAGAAACCCACCGTCGAACTCAAGGCGAACACACGTATCGACGCTTTCAAGGGGTACACGATTTACTTCCGCGAGAAGAACGACAAGACAGGAGAGATCAGGGACGTCCAGATCGTCAAGCACGCAGCCAGGGGTGTATATCCAACAACGATCAACGCCGAGTCCGGCCGGTTGGTGTTCCAGCAGGCCGAAAACGTACTTCGTTTTGACCTGAACAACGGGGAGATTCACGAACTGCCCGTACGGAAGGATCTCACGAAATACCGGTATACGAAATTCGAGCAATACACGATCAACATCAAGGACGTGGACCGCTCTCTCCAGCGCACGGACCGGAAACACCGCGGCGACCGTGAAATGAGCGTGGCCATGATGCGTGAGAAGATCGACAACATCCTCGCCGATATTGACCTGGCCAATGCAAGAATTATTCAAGCGGCCAACGCCCGCATGAAAGCCACGTTTGACCTGCTCGAAGCCGACCGCAGGCGGTTACAGTTCGGACCAGTCGAAAACGACTCCACGGCAACCGGACTTTCCGGGCGGCTGGACCGCCCGAATTTGACGGATGATACCAGGGCTGCCCTTGCCAAAGCACGCAATCGGGAAGCGCAAACGGCCGGCATTGACGGACGGAACGAGTACATCGCGCGGCAGGAAATAAAAACTCAGATAAATACCAAAGAGTCCTACTACAGACAGGTAAATCGTTATCTGGTGGAGATTCATAAAAAGTACTCGATCCCCTTCGCGTGTATTATTTTTGTCCTGATCGGGTCACCGATTGCTATCCGGATGGGAAAGTCGGGGATGAGCACCGCCATTGGTTTGAGCATCCTGTTCTTTCTGGTATACTACATCTGCCTCATCGGCGGCGAAAAGATAGCCGACCGGGGCCTCATAAGTCCGCTGTTCGCGATGTGGAGCCCAAACATTATTTTTGGTATTCTTGCCGTGATTCTCCTGAGAGCCGCGGCCAAGGAACGGTCCGTTTCCGAATGGAACATTTCCAGTCTGGTGAAACTTTTCCGCCGCAATGCAGTTACGAATACACGATAGATATCTTCTCGGCCAATACCTCAAGATCCTGTTCTTCAGCATTCTGGCTTTTGTTGTCATTTACATCACGGTTGACGTATTTGAAGAAATCGACAACTTCATCGACCACGAAGCGAAGATTCGGGATATCGCAAAGTACTATTTTTATTCTGTGCCCTTTATCCTGACTTACATCATTCCGGTGTCGTTGCTGCTCGGCACGGTGTTTTCGATGGGCCTGATGTCTCGCCGCAACGAACTCACCGCCCTGATCGCATCGGGCATCAGCCTGATCCGTGTGGCGGCGCCTGTACTGATTACGGCCCTCCTTGTGAGTATCGGTTCCGCATATTTCAACGACCAGATCGTAACGAGAGCGAACCACAGGAATAAAGATATCATGAGGTACAATATTGAGGGCAAAACGCCGCAACAACCGGGGGTGAAACAGAACTTTCACTACCTTGGCGCCGACGGTTTTGTGTATCTGTCGCGCACGTACAACATCGAAACGCGGGCGCTTTACGACGCGGTGATACAGCAGTTTGACGGCAATACTTTGCGGCGCCGCATCGACGCGCGAATCGCTCAGTGGAGCGACAGTTCGTGGGTGCTGACGGACGGTGTGGAACGGACGTTTTCGGGTGGAAAAGAAAGTGTACAGCCGTTCAAAGAAAAGGAAATGTTCGAAATCTACGAGACGCCGGAGGATTTTGGGAAAAAGGACATTGAACAGGACAATATGACTTACGAGGAGCTGAAGGACTTTATCAGGAAAGTCCGGCTCAGCGGCGGGGACGTAACACGGTATCTGGTTGATCTTTACTTCAAGTTGAGTTTTCCGCTGGCGGGATCGATTTTTGTCCTGATCGGCGTCGCCTTCGCGTCGGGAAAAAGGAAACCGTCGATCGCCACTGGTTTTGGCGTCACGCTGGTGGTCGCGTTCATGTATTACGGGGTGTTACGCGTCGGCCAGACGCTGGGCCACAATGGCGTCATGCCACCTCTGCTTGCGGCTCAGCTGGGAAACATTATATTTCTGGGGATAGGACTGTTCTCGCTCTCGAGAGCGAATAGGTAGAGCTTGGTGGTTTTGGGCGCACGGTTACGCGGGTCGAGCCGGATTCAGCTACCGTGGTTTTGGGCGCACGGTTATGCGGGTCGAGCCGGACACGGGGCCTCGGTATCGCACGACGCCGACATCCTATAGCCTTCGCTTTGAGAATTATAGGCCCGACGCGGGTCCTGACGCCGATATCCCCCACCGTGCTCGCA
>CAYUDF010000243.1:0-5540 GCA_964443465.1 uncultured bacterium | reverse complement strand
CATCTCTGGCGAGATCAAAAGAGATATTCGTGGTCGGGTTGAACGGGTTCGGCACGTTCTGGTGCAGATTCACGCTGCTTTTACCGGGTGTGTCACCGATACCGGTGCCAACGTCCTCATCGAACGCAACGTCGTCCACGAAAATCGCGCCACCCTCCAGGAACGGGCCCTGTGTAAACAGAATATAAGCGTCTACTGAGTCCGTACCGGCGGGCGCGGTGGTCGTCACCTCGTAGCGCGTCCACGTTCCCAGCGGTGTGCTGTTGTCGCCGATTATCACATCGGCGCCACCGATGTCGACACCACCGTTGTCACGGAAAACAATTCGGGCGAGCGCCACGTTCTCGTTGGTCCCGCGGAGGGCGTCCTCCACGCACGTGTTGAGCGCGTATACGCTGAGTTTCCAATGTTTGCCGGGTTCGGTGTCCACCTTCTGGAAAATTCCGGAGTCGTCACCGACGCTAAAGGTACCGAACAGCTTGGCCGCGCCGGTGGGCGTGCGACGGGCGAACGAGCGGGCATCGTGGAACGCGTTGCCAAACACGGTCCAGCCAGTGAGGTCGGTGTCGAAGCTCGGGTTAGCGAGGATGTTGGGGTCCACCGTGGGCGCGTTCTCACAGAAGAACAGGTCGTCCACGTATGCGGCTCCCGTGTCACAGCCCGGCTGCAGGAAGAGAATGAGGCATTCAACGCGGAGTGCGCCCGTCGGAGCCGGCGCGGTAACCGTGAAGGGTACCCACACGTCGCGCGGCGTGGACGCGTCGGCGATAATGATTTCGTTGGACGATATCTCGGAGCCGAACGTCACGGCGTCAAAAAACACGATCTTGGCGATGGCGCGGTTACTGATACACGTGTCGTCGCCGGAGAGCGAATCCGGCCCGGCGGCCACAAACGCGTATCCGCTCAACTCATAGTCCTGTCCCACTGTTGGCGTAAAAAACTGGCCGAAGCCGCCTACGTCGAAGTTGGGAATGGGACAGCCGTTGAATTCTCCAAAGATCTTCGAGGCGGTACTGTCCGTACGAGCGATGTTTTCGGTGGCCGGCGTGGAAAGCTGGACACCGGTCCCGAACTTGATGGTCCAGCCATTGTACGACCCACCCGCGTCTTCGAATCCCGGATTGGTCAACAGTTGGACCCCGGCCGCAAAAACCGGCGATCCTACCGCAATCATGGCCACGCAGACCAACGCGAGCGCAACCACAGTTTTCTTCCTTTTCATCTTTCTATGCCTCCTTGGCAAACTTCGCTACGGTACAGCTACTTCAACATGACCATTTTTTTTGTCTCCACCACGCTGCCGGCGCGTAACTGGTAGAGGTAAATACCGGACGCGATACGATTGCCCAAATCGTTCCGGCCGTCCCAAACTACTTCGTTGAAACCCGCCCTGGCATTACCGCTCACCAGGGTGCGCACCAATTTGCCGTTTACGTCGTAGATCTTGATCTCCGCGAACCCGTCTGTGACCATGGTGTAGCCGATCGACGTCGTCGGGTTGAACGGATTCGGGCGTGCGTCGGCAAGAAAACTCGTTGTGGGCAGAGGCGTGTCACCCGCCGCGGTCGCGGGCCCGCCCTCGGGCACGAACGTGAACGCGTCGAGTACGACCTCCTGATCGCCCGACGGCGTATCGATGTGCCACAGGTTTATATGGACTCGCGGCTGCTCCGGCCGGGGAATGTGCGGCCCGGTGTACGTCCACGAATGAATCTGTACCGAGGTAGATTCGTCCTGCGGTCCGCCGCGCCAGCTACGGCACTCGACCCGGTCGGGGAGCCAGCGAAAAGCGTGGCTGGTTATCTCACCGTTGGAGAAGGTGGCGTCGAACCGGTCTATGTTACCGGGCCAGTCCCACGGCTGGCAAACGAACTGGCCGATGTCGCTGCCGGGGTCGCCCCACCGGCTGAATTCGATGTCGAACTCGTTGTACGGTCCCCACCAGCTGTTGGATGGATCGAAGCATGGGCCGTACTCCCACGTGAACATACCAAGAACCACGTCGGGATCGAGCAGGTCCAGACGCCCCACGGTGGTGAAAATGTAGTCACCGTAACCCAGGGGGTCGACCAGCGTGATCTCGGTGCTGAACCAGTTGCCGAAGTTGTTCTGGACCATCATGTGCAACTGGTCACCAGCGTCCACCCACACAGCGTCGACGGCGTCGTCGAAACGATTCGGCCCGGGACCGAAGACACCGGGGCCCTTGACCCGCCAGTCGTATCCGCTGAAACTGATCGTCCGGCCGCCCGGAAAGTCGTTCCACTGAATGTCGTCGATACTCGGAGGCCCGACCTCGTTGAACTGAGCCAGGTCGTAATACACATCCGGTGTGTCAGCGTTCGGTTCCTGTAACACGGCGAGCAGGAGGCGGGTCTTGACCGTTCCCGAGGGTGCGGGACCGCTGACCACGTTAAAATCCTGGATCTCGTCCGGCGGTGTGGAGGCGGTTGCCACATCGTGGGATTCGTAGGAGATCATATTTCCGCCGCTATCACGCCATTCGATATTGAGGATCGCTTTGGACGAACCGGTCAGTGGCTTCACCGACGTGTGCCAGACCTGAACGGCGGCCTCCCATTGTTCGCCGGGCGCCGTGTCGAACGCCTGCCAGTAAGCTGACACGTCCCAACTACCCAGGTTTTGTCCGGTCACACGCGCGGCCAGGGCGCCGTGCGGGGCGTCGGATGTGGCACCCACCACTCCAAACTGGTTCCAGCCCCCGAACACCTGCCCGCCGGATCCACCAATTTCGAAACTCGGGTTGGAGATGATGCACTGGGCCGACGCGTTCACAGACGCAAACGCTATCGCGCCGAAAAGCACACCGATACATGTCGCTACGCGGTACATGCATACTCCGTGAAAAGACCAATAGTTTTGACCCTGAATGGGCTGGTACACAGGGGCAATGGGGGATTGAGTTATTCCAGTACCAAATTCCCCTTATATTCTATACAATTCGGGTACCATTATCAAATAATGATTTAATCGAACAAACAGACCTGTCTATTTATACTCCTGACTCACAGCATGACTTGTAATTGACGCCACGAACGCCCACCCGGGGGGCGTCGTGACAAGCCTTTTGCAGGAAACGAGATACAGTTGCCTGAACCTCTCAGATTCCCCGACGGCTTTTTGTGGGGCGTCGCTACTTCCGCCCATCAGATCGAGGGCGCCATCCACGAGGGCGGCCGTGGCCAATCTATCTGGGACCATCTGGAGGCCACCCCCGGGAAGATCGCCGACGGTACCAATGCCAGTGTGGCCTGCGACCACTACCACCGCTGGCCAGACGATATCGATCTGATGAAGAGATTGGGCGTGAACGCGTACAGGTTCTCGATTGCCTGGCCGCGTATCCTGCCCGCCGGGCACGGATCTGTAAACACCACGGGGCTGGATTTTTATGACAGGCTTGTGGACACGCTGATCCAGAAGGACATTCGACCGTTCATCACACTTTACCATTGGGATCTACCGCAGGGGCTGCAGGACGAGGGCGGCTGGATGAACCGTGACACAGTAGATGCGTTTATCAGGTATGCCGACGTGGTCACCGCACGCCTGGGCGACCGCGTAAAGCACTGGATAACCCACAACGAACCCTGGTGCATCGCCCACCTCGGGCACGACAGCGGCGAACACGCTCCCGGTATCAAGAACCCCGCGGGTGCGCTCCGCGCGGCGCACCACGTGCTCCTGTCCCACGGCCGCGCCTGCCCGGTCATTCGGAACAATGTTCCCGACGCACAGGTGGGTATCGTACTCAACCTCACTCCGTCGTCACCCGCATCGAACAGCACCGAAGACACAGACGCATCGCGCTGGTTCGACGGTTTCTTTAATCGCTGGTACCTGGACCCGCTGTTTCGCGGTGGTTATCCGGAAGATGTCGTCGACGACCGTATCGCCGCGGGTCACCTGGAAAACCGTGAACTACCGTTCGTTCGTCCGGGAGACATGGAAACGATTTCCGCGCACATAGATTTTCTGGGCGTGAATTATTACAGTCGCGTGGTCATGCGCGCAGGCGAGGGCACGTGGCCCGAAGGCGTTCGGATGGTTCCGGACGAAGAATTGACCGACATGGGCTGGGAAGTCTATCCGGCCGGTCTGACCGGACTTCTTGAGCGGCTCCACCGCGAGTATTCGCCCCCGGAGATGTACATCACGGAAAACGGCGCCGCGTACGCGGACGGACCCGATGACACCAACCGTATCGCCGATACCCGGCGAATCGACTTCCTGCGCCGCCACCTTCGTGCCGCCCGTCGGGCGCTGGATAGCGGCGTCCCGCTGGCCGGCTACTTTGCCTGGTCTCTGATGGATAACTTCGAATGGGCGCACGGTTATGAGAAACGATTCGGCCTGTACTGGGTTGACTACAAAACACAAAAGCGTCTGCCAAAAGACAGCGCGTTCTGGTACCATGACGTGATCGAGGCCAACGCGGTGGATTAACAGACGGAGTATTACACCAAGGAGTAAGATGTTATGTCGTGCGCACGCGTTTCCAACGCATTTGTGTTACTGACGCTGATCGCGTTGTGCGTATTTGTTGTTGTACCGGCGTCCCATGCGCAAACGACTAACGTGGTTCGTGTCGTTTCTGATGCATCGGGCGAACGTTTGCAGGTGAATGGCCGCGACACCATGGTGTTTGGCATGAACTGGGACTACTTCCCCATCGGAACAAATTACTCCTACGACTTCTGGGGCCAGCCCGACGATTTCATCGAGGCCGCCCTCGCGCAGGAGATGCCGCTGATGAAGCATATGGGCGTCAACGCCATCCGCGTATACGTGGGCATGCCGGCTCGCTGGATAACGTACGTGTACGAGAAATACGGCATCTACACCATCCTCAACCACACCGTGGCCCGCTACGGCTACACGCTGGACGGCGTCTGGATCGCGAATACGGACTACGCCAACACGCGCTTGAGAGAGGCCGTAACCGCAGAGGTGATGGCGCTCGTCGAACAGTACCGGAACACACCCGGCCTCCTGATGTGGCTGCTGGGCAACGAAAACAACTACGGCCTTTCGTGGACGTCCTTTGAGACCGAGGCATTCCCCGAGGGGGAGCGGGATGCCGAGCGAGCTCGGTTCCTGTACTCGCTGTACGGTGAGATTATCGACGGCATCAAGACACTCGATCCCAACCACCCCGTTGCCATCGCCAATGGCGACCTCCAGTACATCGACCTGATCGCCCAGGAGTGCAAGAACCTCGACATCCTGGGAACCAACGTGTATCGCGGGATCTCCGTGCGTGATCTCTACGACGTGGTCAAGGCCAAGCTGGGTATTCCGGTCGTGTTCACCGAGTTCGGCGCCGACGCGTTTAACGCCAAACGGATGCGCGAGGATCAGATCATGCAGGCGCGTTACCTCGTCGGGCAGTGGCAGGAGATTTACGAGATGTCTTCCGGCAAAGGCCGCGCGGACAACTCCATCGGCGGGATGATCTTTCAGTGGACCGACGGCTGGTGGAAGTTCAAGCAGGAAGAACGACTCGACGTGCACGA
>CAYUDF010000242.1:0-5546 GCA_964443465.1 uncultured bacterium | reverse complement strand
GGCGCGGAAGCCACCATCGCCAAACAAATTAGCAAATTAGGCCGCTAAAGTCAACCCCGTTAAGCCGAAACAGCCGCCGCGATGGCCATAAACGAATCGACTTCCAGGCCGGCCCCTCCAATCAAGGCACCGTCGATTTCCTCCTCTGACATCAACTCGGCGGCATTTGAGGGTTTGACGCTGCCACCGTACTGGATCCGCAGCCGACCGGCGATATCGCCGCGGAAAGTGTCACGCACCCACCCCCGGATGAAGGCATGCATGTTAACGGCGTCCGCCGCCGTGGCCGTTTTGCCCGTTCCAATCGCCCAAACGGGTTCGTAGGCGATCACAACACGCGCCATTTCGTCCGCCGACAGCTGTGCAAGCGCCGTTTCCAGTTGTTCGCGAACGCAGGCCTCGTGGCCCCCCGCTTCCCGCTGTTCGATCTGTTCACCCACGCACAGGATGGGCGTAAGACTCGACCGGATGGCAGCCTTGAGCTTGAGTGCAACAATGTCGTTGCCTTCGCCGATAACGTGACGTCTCTCGGAATGACCGACCAGCACGTACGTCGCACCGGCGTTTTCAATCATACCCGCCGATATCTCGCCGGTAAACGCGCCGCCGTCTTCCCAGAACAGATCCTGGGCGCCGACAGAAATATCCGTCCCGTCCAGCACCCCACACACTCGAGGCAACGCCATGAACTGGGGGCAAATCAGGAGATCACACGCGGTCAGGGACTCGCGCCCGTTTTTCAGCGTCTCGGTAAATTCTCTTGATTCCCTGATCGTTTTATTCATCTTCCAGTTTGCCGCGATCAGTTTTCTGCGAGCCATAATTTTTCCTTCCTGGCCGAAATTATAGAGAACGAACTCAATACGAAACGGGGCCACGCCGGCGCGCAGCCCCGTTATAAAACCGGCCGTCTGGGGTTACGCGTCCAGCGACGCCTCGGCGGCGTCACACAACGCTTCCACTCCCGGCAGTGCCCGGCCTTCCATGAACTCCAGCGATGCGCCGCCGCCGGTGGAGATATGCGAAAACTGGCCGGCGATACCCATCAGGTTAATCGCCGCCACGCTGTCTCCCCCCCCGACGATTGTGATCGCCCCGCGATTCTTGCCATCGGCAACGGCTCTGGCGATCGCCTTGGTCCCCTCCGCGAAATTCGGTTTCTCGAACACACCCATCGGTCCATTCCAGAATATCGTTTTTGCTTCCGCGAGCTGGGACTTGAACAACGCAACCGATTTCGGTCCAATATCAACACCGATCCCGTCTTCGGGCATATCGGCGATCGATACTTCACGCGTCGGTGATGCGTCATCGATCTCTTTTGCCACAATCGTATCCACGGGCAACAGCAGTTTTGACGAACTCTCCCTGTTTTTGTCCATCAGTTCCTTGCACATGGGCAGAAACGAATCGTCAAAAATACTTTTACCGATCTCCAGACCGGATGATTTGAAGAATGTATACATCATCCCGCCACCAACGAGCACGACGTCCACGGTGTCGAGAAGTGATTTGATCAGGTTGATTTTCCCCTTGATCTTCGCGCCACCCAGAACCGCAACAAACGGACGGGCCGGTTTTTTGAGTGCGCTGCCAAGCGCGTCCAGTTCTTTTTCCATCAGAAACCCGGACGCGCGAACGTCATAAAACTCCGCAATCCCGGCAGTGGAAGCGTGGGCGCGGTGTGCCGTACCAAACGCATCGTTGACGTAGATATCACCGAGGGAGGCGAGATCCCGGGCAAACCCGGCGTCGTTGGCCTGTTCCTCGGGGTGATAACGGAGATTTTCCAGCAGCAGGAGTTCGCCGTCCTGCAATTCCTCCGCCTTGCGGGACACCTCCGGACCGACGCAATCGTCGACAAATCGCAGAGGATTACTGATCAGTTCACCGAGCCTGTACGCAACTGGAGTCAGACTCATTTCCGGATTGCGCTGTCCACGGGGACGACCCAGGTGGCTCATCAGAATCAGGCGGCCACCGCGATCGACGATATTTCTTATCGTCGGCAGCGCGGCCTGGATGCGCGTATCGTCGGTGATGTTCTTCTCGCTGTCGAGAGGGACGTTAAAGTCAAAACGCGCCACTACACGCTTACCTTTGACGTCGCAATCCCTGATGTTTAACTTCTTCATCGTTCCATCACACTCACTTGCCGATTAGTTTCAACATATCCACCATACGGCCGGCATAACCGTATTCGTTGTCGTACCAGGACAGCACCTTGAAGAAATTCTTGCCCATCGCCATTGTGGATTTCGCGTCAAAAATCGACGAGTGCGGATTACCCACGATATCGATGGATACAATCGGATCCTCTGTGTACTCGAGGATTCCCTTCAGGTTTGTCCGGGCGGATTTTTTCATCGCCGCGTTGATCTCTTCTACGGTTGTGCCCTTGTTCAATTGAACGGTCAGGTCAACCAGCGAACCGTCCGATGTGGGCACTCGTACGGCCATACCGTCGATCTTGCCCGCCACCTCCGGCAGTACCTTTCCAACCGCGCGAGCGGCGCCGGTGGTTGTCGGAATCATCGACACGGCGGCTGCCCTGGCGCGACGGAGATCTTTGTGCGGTGCATCGAGAATGCACTGGTCGCCGGTATAAGCGTGAATCGTTGTCATCAATCCGCTTTTGATCCCGAAGTTTTCACTGAGGACTTTTACCACCGGGGCAAGACAGTTGGTCGTGCACGAAGCTGTCGAGATGACATGGTGTTTGCCTTTCCTGAACAGCTTGCTGTTGACGCCCATAACGATCATGATGTCTGCGTCGGGTGACGGCGCGGAGATCATTACTTTTCTGGCACCGGCGTCGATGTGCATCGACGCTTTTTCGTGCGTTCTGAACAACCCGGTTGATTCGATGACAACATCAACTCCCAGTTTTTTCCACGGAAGTTTTGAAGGATCTCTTTCCGACAATACCTGGATCGTTGATTTGTTGACTTTGATACCCGTCTTTGTAGCCGACACTTTTCCGGGAAATCTTCCGTGCACGGAATCATATTTGAGCAGGTGTGCCAGCGTTTCAGGACTGGTCAGATCGTTAATCGCAACAAAGTTGATTTTTTTATTGTCAAACGCGTGCCGGTAAACCAGCCGCCCGATACGTCCGAATCCGTTAATTGCGACGTTGATTGGCAATGTAAACCTCCCTAATTATTCCTGAATTTTACGATACCGGACTGAGGTTTTCCGGCACATCCCGCCATACCCAACCCAACCGTATCCGAATATCGAAACAAAAAGTCATGACGGTAAGTGTAATGCCGTTTTTACATGGGCTAACATGTGTGGAGCCAGTTAAATAAACACGGGTATCATAGCCCCCGCCAAAGTCCCTGTCAATAGCGACCCTTACGCCGCCCGCGCGAAACACAAAACGGTCACACGGGACACCCCGGCGGCCATCAAAACACTGGTGCAGGCCGCCACCGTCGCCCCCGACGTCACAAGATCATCGACCAGGACGACGTGACCACCCGACAGACCGGGCCCGACCCAATCAAAAACCCCGCGAATGTTGCCCGCCCTGTATTCCCGGGACAGGTCGGACTGCCGCTTTGAGCGTTTCACCTTTTGGAGCGCGTCATACACAACCGGGTGATGTGTTTCCGAGACGATACGGGCGGCGAGTAGTTCGGCCTGGTTAAATCCCCGCCTCCTGCGGGCGGAGGGGAACATGGGCACCGGCACCAGGATGGCCCCGGAGCCGATCCGGGGGTACCGGCGCATTGCGTGCGCCATGGATCCGGCGACCAGCGGTACGATCGACCGGCGGCCGGAAAACTTGATAAAGTGGATAATTTCAAGTGAATCGTCATTCATGAGCAGCGGCGAGACAACGTGAAGCCCCGTGTATCCGCGCCCCTCGGGAGGAACAGCCGGAACCGCCCCGGAGGCGGGACACGGCCGGTGAATAAACAACTCGCCTCCAACAGTCCGCGCCCACCCGGCACCCGCGGATACGCCGCAGTCCCCGATTCGAACGGTCTCGACCGCCGGTTTCAGCGACCGGAGACATATATCACAGAACGGGTGATTTGTCAGGTACACGTGGGGGACCAGTTCGACACTGGTTGAGGCCGTGAGGGAGAGACATTGCGGCGGGAGCGGAGCCTTTCTCCGCCCGGTTTGGATTTCACCCGCCGGCTTCCGGCAGAGGTAACACACGTCGGGGACGAGAAAACCAAAAATCGCGCCGATGCCCCATTCCAAAACGCGGAGCAGGCGTAAAAAAACCGCAATTATATGGGTGGATAAAACCTGGTGAGAAACCCGTCCCCGTCCCATCATCCCTTTTTCCCCTCCCGTGGCCCGCTACCTCAATCCGGTTCAGCCGCCGCTCCTCCCGCCCGGTTTCGGCGCCTTTCTCAGCATCAGATACAATCCCAGCAACACCAGCCCCACCGCGATTACCTGGCTGAACGACAGGCCGAACATACTGCGGGCGTTTGGTTCGAAATACCGGAAGAAATCAATCGCGAAACGGGACACCCCGGCCAGAATCACAAGCAGTCCGAACAACGCCCCTGTTTTATGAAGCCGTTTTTCAACCAGCAATAAAACGGCAAAAATAACGAGTCCGTACAGCAGCGCATACAGTTGTGTCGGGTGCAGGTGAACCGTATCCACACCCAGCGACAAAGCGGCTTCAGCCGCGGAGTATCCGGCCGGGCACGTCGACGGAAAAACCACACCCCAGGGAAGATCCGTGGGTTTGCCGAAGCAACAGCCGCTCATGAAACAGCCGACCCGGGTTAACGCCATTCCCAGCGCGATCGAGGGCGCCATAATGTCCGCCATCTGCAGGAACGCCAGTTTCTTGCGAAAAGCGAACGCAAAGGACACAACGACGGCCAGTATCAATCCGCCGTAAAATGTGGCCCCTCCCTCCCACAATGCAAAAAACTGGAGGGGGCTGCTGTACTCGTCGAGGTGGTACAGGACGTACAGCAGTCGTGACCCGACAACCGCCGCGATGATAATCAGCACGCTGAGATCCAGGACAACCTGCGGCTGGATGCCCACACGTTTTGCCCGCCAGCTGGCTAGATAAATACCAGAGAGAAAACTCATCGCCAGCATGAATCCGTAGGACCGAACTTGAAACCAGCCTGCATCTATTAATATTTCGTGCATCTGCTCTCTTTCTGTTCCCGGCACAAGACCGCGGATCAGAATATAACAGGCCCGGCGGCGCCGAACCAGTCCCTAATACTCGTACCAGCGAGTACTGCAGTTGAGGAGAAATCCGATCATGAAACAGCTGACGACCAGTGAACTCCCGCCGTAGCTGATAAACGGCAGGGGAATTCCCGTAACCGGGGCCATGCCCATCGTCATCCCCACGTTGACCAGCACCTGCAGAAAGAAATAAGCGGCGATCCCGACACACACCGTGCTGGCAAATTCGCTCTTGCTTTTCTGGGCAATTCCCAGGGCACGGATAATCAGAACGGCAAACAGGAACAAGACAACGGTGGCACCGACAAAACCCAGTTCCTCACCCAGGACGGAAAAAATAAAATCGGTGTGTTTGG
>CAYUDF010000241.1:0-5548 GCA_964443465.1 uncultured bacterium | reverse complement strand
CTCGTCCGGCTCAAAACTGTCGGGCTCGATGTTGTCGGCGGGTGTTTCGTCGTCCGGTTTGTCAGGGTCCGCATCAGGACCGAAACCGCCCTCACGAATGGTCTCGTAGTCCTCCATACAGCCCTCGCACACGTCGAGGTGCTGCCAGATCTCCTCCACGACGTCATCGTCGAAATCATCGGGGGACTCTGCGAAGTCGTTCAACAATCGACTTTTCAGGTGACCGTCCACGAGTATTTGCTGGTCTACAGACATAGCACTCCGCTTGAGAGCAAGAATCTTGCCCGATATTGTATTAAATCGTATAATTTATTATATACCATTGTATTAACATCGGTTACGGGGGGGCATAACTGTCGCGATTTCCAGTCCGAACGTGCTATTCTACCAACCCGGGAACGTGAAAAAAGCAGCATGCCGTCGGAGGAGCGCTCGTGACAAAACCGCCGTATATCGTGGGAATCGCCGGAGGATCCTGTTCGGGGAAAACGTCGATTGCCCGCGGTCTGGCCGACGGCGCCGGGGGGCGGGTTCTGGTGCTGGGGCTGGACTCGTACTATCACGATTTCGCCGGAGTGCCGGAGGCCTCGATCGAAGTGGACGTCCCGGAGGCGCTGGACCGGTCTTTGTTGTTCGAACAGACCGCCGCTCTGGCCCGTGGCGAACCGGCGGAAAAGCCGATCTACGATTACGCTACGCACTCGAGACAACCGGGAGGCAACCGGGCGGAACCGGGGGAGATCGTGGTGCTGGAGGGATTGTTCACGCTTTACTGGCCGGAGATTCGGGATCTGTTGCAGCTTGCGGTTTTTGTCACCGTTGACCACGATACGGCGCTGGTCCGCCGTATTGAAAGGGACACCCGTGAACGAGGCCGCTCGGAACCGGCTGTTCGCGACCAGTACCGGGACAAGGTCCGGCCCAATTTCGACCGGTTCGTGCTGCCCACAAAGGACCACGCCGGCCTGGTAGTGGACGGCCGGTCGCCGGTCGAAGAGTCCGTACGGAAAATCCTGGATGTTCTACGGATGAATCGGGGTTAGCGGGTTTTGCGGCCCCGCAATTTGTCGACGATTCCGGGAATGATATCGATGCAGTAATCGATGTCTTCTTCTGTGGTCCACGCGCTCAGTGAAAACCGGATTGAAGCAGCGGCGTCTTCCGGAGTCAGGCCCATTGCCAGCAACGTGGGCGACACTTTTCCCGCCCGGCTGGAACACGCGCTGCCCGCCGAAGCGCAGATGCCCGCCTCGTCCAGCAGTAACAGCATGGCGCCGGCGTCGATTCCCCTGAATAACACGTTCGAAGTTGTGGGTAGCCGCTGCGCGCCGCGGCCGTTAACGTGGGTGTCTTCAATCGCACCAACAAGACCGTCCTCCAGCCGGTCGCGCAACCGGCGAACTTCCGTGTCGTAGTAGTCCTGCTTGCCCGCGGCGATTTCGCACGCCTTTCCCATTGCGACGATACCCGGTACGTTTTCGGTTCCCGGCCGGCGTCCGCGTTCCTGCGTGGAGCCGTCCATCATTGGCTCAAACGGCGTTCCCTTGCGGCAGAACAACACCCCCACGCCTTTGGGCGCGTGGAGCTTGTGGCCGGAGACTGCGAGCAGGTCGATGGGCATTGCGGCCATGTCGAGGGGTATCTTTCCCGCCGCCGTAACCGCGTCCACATGGAGCGGGATGTTGCGGCCGGCCATTGTCCGGGTGATTTCCTGTATGGGCATCAACACGCCGGTTTCGTTGTTGGCGTACATGACGGACACCAGCGCCGTGTCTTCAGTGAGCGCGCCCTCCAGATCGGCGGGGTCCAGACATCCGTCGCCGTCCACCGGCAGGTAGGTGGCACGATACCCGAGTGATTCCAGCCGGTTGAACACCTTTGTTACTGCGGGGTGCTCGACGGCGGTTGTGATCACGTGCTTTTTCCCGGTGGTGGCGCCCAGCGCGCCGCCGATCGCAATGTTGTCCGATTCGGTTCCGCAGCTGGTGAAAATGATCTCGCTGTCTGTACATCCCAGGAGACCGGCCACGGAACGACGGGCCTTGAGAACGGCCGACGCCGGTTTTGCGCCGAGGCGGTGCACGCTGGAGGGATTTCCGTAGAAATCGGTAAAAAACGGGGTCATGACCTCAACAACTTCGGGCCTGACCTGCGTTGTCGCGTTGTTATCGAGGTACACGGTGCGCATGGGCGAATTCTCCGGGAAAAGGGGGCTGTTTCTGGTGCGGTGTAAAATTTAGCGCATAAGGCATCGAAAAACAATTAGATTTGGGTTAGGCTCGGTATCGGGCGGTACCGATGCGAAGAATTGCAGGCCCGTCGCGGATCCTGCCGCCGATTACCCCCGCCGTGCTCGACGCTGCGCGCGGCGGGGGCCCCCATCGGCGCCACCCACGACGGGCTAGATGAAGAACGCGCCGGTACCGCCCCGGACCTTCGCAGGTGAAGGCGGACGATGATGATGCTATTGAAAAGGGATATCTGAATGACGATGCAGAAGAAATTTCCGAAGGGTAAACGAATTGGGCTGGTGATGGTCAACACGGGCCACGGCAAGGGTAAAACGACGGCCGCGCTGGGCACGGCAATCCGCGCCGTCGGTGTGGGATTCAAGGTGAAGATGATTCAGTTTATCAAGGGGTCATGGGACTACGGCGAGCTGCACGTCGCGGACAAACTGGACGGACTGGAGATTGTACCGATGGGTGAGGGATTTACGTGGGAAACGAAGGACCGCGAGCGGGACATTGAAGTGGCGGCCAAAGCGTGGGCGGTGTGCCGGGAAGCGATCGAGGGCAATGAATATGATTTGCTGGTGTTTGACGAGATCAACATAACGATGGGGCTGGGATATCTGGACGTCGGAGAAGTGATCGAAGCGCTGAAAGGGAAATCGAAAGATCTGCACATCATCCTCACGGGTCGCGACGCCCCGCAGGAACTGATGGACTTTGCCGACATGGTCACGGAAATGAAAGAGATCAAGCACCCGTTCAACTCCGGCATCAACGCCCAACGCGGTATTGAGTTTTAAACACGCAGATATCCCCCCAAAAAAGAGGGCACGCCCGTTCTGGTAAGCGGACGTGCCCGTTTGGAAGTGTGCCTTCCCGTGCTAGAATAACGCGTATATAAATGGCGCCAGTGCCGAGCCCTCAGTGAAAACAATCAGGACGCTCAGAAACAACAAGAAGATAATGATCGGGCCCAGCCACCACTTCTTGCGGATGCGCATGAAAGCCCACACCTCACCAAACATCCCGATCCTGCTTTTCATATCCTTAACAACACCCAAGCCCGTAACTCCTTAATCAATTCTACTGTATAATTTTACCGCAAAAACCGGTAAATGTCCAGATTTACGCTTTGGTGGGCTCTAAACCCCCGATGGTGGCTAAAAACGGTGTATACTGTGGCCGGGTACAAAAACGATATATTTACAGTGAAGGAGAGGAGGAAGCCATGGATATGGGAATCCAGGGCAAAATAGCGGCGGTGGCCGCATCCAGCCAGGGGCTGGGGTTTGCGTGCGCGATGGAGCTGGCCCGCGAGGGCGCGTCTATCGCGATATGCTCGCGCGACCGGGGGCGGATCGACGAAGCGGCCCGCGTGATTCACGAAGAGACCGGGGCTGTTGTATTTGCGACCGTGGTGGATGTGTCCAGCCAGGAGGATTGTCTCCGTTTTGTCGATGAGACCGTCAAGCAGTTCGGACGAATTGATATCCTTGTGACCAACACCGGGGGACCCGTTCCGGGCGCGCTCGATGAGATCGAGTTCACCGACATTCGAGACGGTTTCGACTCCACCTTGATGAGCGCAATTGTGATGATGAAGGCGACCGTGCCCCACATGAGAAAAAACAAGTTCGGCCGGATCATCAACATCCTGTCGATGACCGTCAAGCAGCCCAAGGTGAATCTGCTGGTGAGTAACACCATGCGCCCGGCCATTCTCGGATTCGCAAAGTCAATTTCATTCGAACTGGCCAGCGAAGGTATCACCGTCAATAATGTCGCGCCCGGATACACGAAAACAGAGCGCCTGACCGAACTGGCCGAACACATGGCCAAACAGTCAGGCGGCGACATCGAAAAAATATACGAGGCGTGGAAACAAACCGTGCCTGCGCACCGGCTGGGCAAACCCGAAGAACTGGCAGCGGTTGTGGCATTTTTTGCATCGGAGAAAGCCAGTTACGTGACCGGTGTGACGATGCAGGTGGATGGCGGCGCCATCGCGGGGCTTTTATAAGTGGTGTGTTTTTTCAACGATCTCGATAACGTGACGGAAAATGTTATGAAGATTACGAAAACGGTTTACATAGAAGATCTGGTCCGCGAAATTCCCGCATCCGTGCGTTATCTGCGGGAAAAGGGAATCAAGTGCCTGCAGTGCGGTGAACCCGTGTGGGGTACGCTTGAAGAAGCGGCCAGGGTCAAAGGATTCGGGGACGAAGACATAGACCGGTTCGTCGACGAGCTCAATAAAAATTCGGCGGACAACGACTGAAGACAAACCCGGCCGGCCACAGAGGAGGTAACGAATGACCTTCATACAGGGTAAGGACCGCACCGTTATTGAAACGCGGTTTGAGGAACTGGTTCACCCCGTCAAGCTGATTAATTTCACACAGGAAATCGAATGCCTGTACTGCGCGGAGACCAGCAAACTGATGGGAGAGATTGCCGGTTTGTCCGACCTGATAACGGTTGAGGTTCGCGATTTTGTTGCCGACGGGGAGCTGGTCAAGAAATACAGCATCGACAAGATCCCCGCCACCGTGGTCGAAGGCGACAAGGACTACGGAATACGATTTTTCGGCGTCCCCACCGGATACGAGTTCGGCGCGCTGATCGAAGACATTATAATGGTATCCAAACGAGACTCCGGACTCGAACCTGGCACCCGCGAGGCGCTGGCGAATCTCGCAGAGCCGGTACACCTGCAGGTGTTTGTCACACCCACGTGACCGCACTGTCCACCGGCTGTGCAGTTGGCACACCGATTTGCGCTCGAGTGTGAGCGGATCGTGGCGGACATGGTCGAAACCACCGAGTTTCCCCACCTGGCCCAGCGTTACGATGTGACGGGTGTCCCCAAAACAGTGGCAAACGAAATTGGTATCGCCGATGGAGCGGTGCCGGAGATGGAATTGCTCGCCAGCCTGTTGGCGCTTTCGGAGGTGTTCCGTACCCCAGGTAGCGGTCGGCAGGAAGGAGCCGCGGAATGAAGACGACTCTGAATGTGAATGGTGAAACCCGGCAGGTCGACGTCAGTCCCGACACGCCGCTGTTGTGGGTATTGCGCGATACCCTGGGACTCACCGGAACGAAATACAGTTGTGGAAAAGCGTTGTGCGGCTCGTGCACGGTGCTGGTCGATGGCGGGATATTGCGTTCGCTCAGCGCGACACTTTACGGCGAGATCACGATCGAAAACGGCGGAGTGGTGCAGGGAAACTTTGACACATATCCGCTGTTGCGGATCGGCGAAGCGCCGGAGATCGAAGTGTTTTTTATAAAGAACGAGTTCAAACCGCAGGGGC
>CAYUDF010000240.1:0-5563 GCA_964443465.1 uncultured bacterium | reverse complement strand
GCGCCGACCATCACCGCCGCAACGATTGTGGGTATTTTGTCCAGTCCCCCGCCGGCGCTGGCGATAAAAATCAGGATTGTCACCGCTATCAACGTCATACCGCTGGTCGGAGACCAGTTGGTCCGTCCGATACATTCCGAAACGATCACACCGGCCATCCAGATCCAGAAAGTGCCGAACAGCGCCATCAACAGGCCGCGTGCGATTCCCATATCGCCAACCGAACGGATCGCGATAAAAACGAGCAGGACAAACGCGCCGGCGACGCCTGCGTAGAGCAGTTTGATCGGCATCTCGTCCCGAGACAGCGATGTTTTTGCCTTTGCGGCGTCCTGCATGCTGCGGACCGCGCTGATAACAAGCGGGATCGCCCATATAATACCCGCCATCGCGCCGCCGAATATCATACCGATGCCGATGGGCAGGAAATACTCTCCTCGAAGAAAACCGGGGATGGATTGACCGGTTTCCGCGAGTTGTTCGGGCGAGGGTAAAAAACCCTGCGCCGCCAGGATCGGAGCGAGCACCCAGTAACAGGTGTAACCGCCGACCACAAAATAGATGCCGCCCTTGCCGGCGAGAAACGCCGCGCCGACGGTAAGAAGCGACATGTAGAGCGTAATGTTCAGGTATTCCGGCGCACCGGCGGCGGCGCCCAGATGCCAGTCCTCGAAGTGAGTGATGTTGACGACCGAATGTAACGCCGCGCTGATCAAGGCGCCGATCACCAGAAACATCGCCTTGCGCATGCCGGCGCCGGGCGACTTGAGGACCTGCGCAACGGCAATGCCGCCCGGAAACGCGAGGCGATTAAAATCAATCATCTGTTTTCGCAACGGGATGATAAATGCGATCCCCAGAATGCCGCCTACTATACATCCGAATGTAAGCAGGTACGGGTCGAAGGCGTCTCCGTGACCGAGAATAAACAGAGCCGGGATGGAAAACATCATTCCGGCGGTAGCTCCGTTGACCGAACTGGCGATCGTCTGGTTGATGTTGTTTTCGACAATGCTGGTCCGGCCCATCAGGCCGCGCAAAATGCCAAATCCCAGGATTGCCGCGATCTCGGATCCCTCGATGGTAAAACCCAGTATCAGGGCTGCGTAGCTGATGCTGACGGTGATAAGAACACCGAGTAAATAGCCAATCAGCAGCGCAGGAACGGTTAATTCGGGATACGGGCCGTGGCGAACCGGTTTCCCCGCGGCGTCGTCTGGTTTCGCCATTTTTCGCTTTCGTTTGATGTGTCGGGGTGGACAAACAGAGCGATAACCATAGAGGATCGGCCGGTTTCGAACAACCCGAAAAGTTAGTCCGAAAATTCTCCCGAACTCGTCCGGATTGCGTTATGATGGTCGCTGGCCGCTTGCGGCGGCTACAGGGAACACCGGACTCAGAAGGATCCGGATCCTGTTTAATTCCTTTATCTATTACAGCCAGGATTCACGAGGAGGCACGAAGTGCGAGTGATTCTATCCATTCTGGTGGTGGTTTTGTTGGTGACTTTTGCCGGACCGGTGTCCGCGCAGGTCGACGCACGCATGTTGCGTTATCCCGACGTATCCGCCACGCACATCAGCTTCGTTTATGCAGGAGATATCTGGGTGGTAGCCAAGGAGGGCGGCCTTGCTCACCGGTTGAGCTCGCCCGATGGCGAAGAGGTATTTCCGAGGTTTTCACCGGATGGTGCCCGGATTGCGTACACGGCCAACTACGATGGCAATGGCGACATCTACGTGATTCCCTCGATGGGCGGAACGCCGAAACGGCTTACGCACCACGGGATGAACGATAGGATGCTGGACTGGTATCCGGACGGAAAATCGATACTTTATGCGTCCGCGATGAAGAGCGGCCGTTCGCGTTTCCGGCAGTTCTACAAAATGCCGGTGGACGGCGGTCTCGCCGACGCGCTTCCGATCGCCTACGGCGAATTTGGCGCCATTTCTCCCGACGGAAAATCGCTGGCTTTCATGCCCATCTCCCGCGATTTCCGCACGTGGAAACGGTACCGCGGCGGCACGGCTCCGGACATTTACCTGTTTGACCTCGCCGCGAAAACGGCGCAAAATCTTACAAACAACCTGGCAAACGACAGCCAGCCCATGTGGCACGGCCAAACGCTGTACTTCATGTCGGACCGCGACAAGAACCAGCGAAACAACATCTGGGCTTACTCCATGGAAACGGGTGAAGCGCGCCAGATCACCAAATTTGACAAGTTCGACATTCACTTCCCCGCGATTGGTCCCGACGATATCGTATTCGAGGCGGGCGGTCGTGTTTATCTGCTGGATCTTGCCAGCGAAAAGAACAGTGAAGTCGAGATTGACATCGTAACCGACGGGGTCACGCTGAAACCCCGGCTCAAGAATGTTTCAGGTCAGCTCCATACCGCCGGAATCTCGCCCAAGGGAAAACGCGCGGTTTTCGAGGCGCGCGGTGATGTTTTCTCGGTGCCGGCTGAACACGGTGTGATCCGTAACCTCACCATGAGTTCGGGTGTCGCCGAAAGAAATCCCGCCTGGTCACCGGACGGGAAAACAATCGCGTATTGGAGCGACAGGTCTGGCGAAAATGAATTGATGCTGCTGGACCTCGCCGACGGCAAGGAGAAAAAAGTCACATCGTACGGTCCCGGTTACCGGTATTCGATTTACTGGTCGCCGGACAGTAAGAAACTGGTCTTTGTCGACAACACGATGACCATATCGCTCTACAACGTAGAAAAAAATAAAACGACAAAGGTCGACAAGGCGTTGTGGCTGTACGAAGGCGGTTTGAGGCGCTTCAGCGTGACCTGGTCCGCCGACAGCCGGTGGATCGCCTACAACCGCGGGCTGCAGAATCGGAATGGCGCGATATTTCTGTTCGATTCAAACGCGAACAAGCTGCACCAGGTGACCGCCGGGTACTACTCGGACTTCGGTCCTGCGTTCGATCCGGACGGTAAATACCTGTATTTCTTCTCCAACCGGAATTACCAGCCGATATACAGCGACGTGGATAACTCGTGGATCTACTCCAACACGACCAACGTTGTCGCCGTGTCGCTGCGGGCCGATGTTCCCTCCCCTCTCGCGCCTAGAAACGACGACGAGGATATCGAGAAAGAAGAAAAAGAAGACGCCAAGAAAGAAGACAAAAAGGATAAGGACAAAGACGAGGACGAGAAAGACGAAAAAGACGAAGTCAAACCCGTCGAGATAAACATTGAGAATTTTGAAAATCGTCTGGTGGTTCTGCCGCCGGAACCCGGAAACTATTTCCGGATGTCCGCGGTGCCCGGAAAAGTGCTGTATATGCAGGTCCCTCGCACCGGTTCCGGCGACGAAGATATGGCGCTTGTCTACTACGACCTCAAGGAGCGCGAAGAAAAGACAGTCCTCGCCTCTGTAGACGGCTACCGGATTTCCGCGGACAACGAAAAGGCGCTGGTGTGGAAGGAACGCAAGTACTCGATTGTTGACGTCAAACCCGACCAGAAGATGAAAAAAACACTGGCGACCGGAAAACTCGAAGCGATGGTGGATCCCCGCGCGGAATGGGATCAGATATTCACCGACGCATGGCGGATCATGCGTGATTACTTCTACGATCCCGGCATGCACGGTGTCGACTGGAACGCAATGCGTAAGCAGTACGGAGCGCTGATCAATGACGCCGTTACGCGCTGGGATGTCAATTACATCCTCGGCGAGCTTATCGGCGAGCTGAATGCGTCGCATACGTATCGCGGCGGCGGCGATACTGAACGTTCCGCGAGCCGCGGCGTCGGTTATCTGGGCGTCGACTGGGCGCTGGAAGACGGCGCTTACAAGATCGCCCGCATTATTGACGGGGCGGTCTGGGACAACGAAGTGCGTTCTCCGCTGGCGTTGCCCGGCGTGGACGTCAAGGAAGGCGACTTTGTCCTCGCGGTCAACGGGATCGCGCTGGATACGTCCCTCGATCCATGGGCCGCTTTTGAGGGGCTGGCCGAAACGACGGTCGAGCTGACGGTGAACGACAAACCGTCGACGAAAGACGCCCGCAAGGTAATCGTCGAAACGCTGGAAAGCGAGTCCAGGTTGCGCCACCTCGCCTGGATCGAGGCCAACCGGAAACGCGTTTCCGATGCCACCGACGGCCGTGTCGGCTATATCTACGTGAGAAGTACGGGACGGGACGGCCAAAGCGAACTGGTAAGGCAGTTTGCCGGGCAGTGGGACAAGGCCGGGTTGATTGTGGACGAAAGGTTCAACAGCGGCGGGCAGATCCCCGATCGTTTCATCGAACTGCTCAATCGCAAGCCGCTGGCATTTTTTGGCGTGCGTGACGGCGCCGACTGGCAGGTGCCCTATGTGGCCAACTTTGGTCCCAAGGTGATGCTGATCAACGGATGGAGTGGTTCCGGCGGCGACGCATTTCCCGACTATTTCAAAACGGCTGGAGTCGGACCGCTGGTCGGAAGCCGTACCTGGGGCGGTCTGATCGGTTACACGGGAGTGCCCGGTTTTGTTGACAACGGTGGTATCACCGTCCCGACGTTCCGGATGTTTGAACCCGACGGGTCCTGGTTTCCGGAAGGCCACGGCGTTGAGCCGGATGTCGAAGTGTTGGAGGATTACACCGACCTGGCCAAGGGTATCGATACACAGCTCGAGGCGGCTATCGCTGAAGTGCTGAAGATGCTGCCCAAGGGCAGGCCCGGTTGGCCCAAACGCCCGGCGTATGAAAAACGAACCGCGCGTTAGGAACGGGTTACGGTTGAAGCGCGAGACTTTTCGGGCTAATATCGCAATAATAGAAAATTGAAAGGAGATTCGTAATGCTCAATAAAATTGGAATCATCGGTGGAGGGTATATCGGCGGCGTGCTGGTACACGAGATCGCAAACCGCGGTCTCGCGCGCGAAGTCGGCCTCACCGATCCTGCGCCGTTTGTAAATCCGGATGATCCGCCGGAGCGCCAGGAAGTCGTCGGGAAACAGTCAGTGGCCATCGGCAAGTGCCTCGATATTGCCGAGGGGCTTCCCACGATCGGTAAAGACATCAAGCTGACCGGATCAAAAGACTACTCGGCTATCAAGGGTGCGGAAATGATCATCAATACCGCCGGTGTGCCGCGCAAGGCGCGTCCCGACGGTACATTTCCGACACGGGAAGAACTGCTGACGATCAACCTCAAGGTCACCGGCCAGGTAGCCGACGGTATCGCGCAGAACTGCCCCGACGCGACGATCATTTCGATCGCCAACCCGCTGGACGCGATCGTTTACATGCTGGACAAGCGGCTCAGCCCGAAGAAAAACAAGCTGCTGGGAATGGCCGGTCAGCTCGATTCGGGCCGGTACTGCTACTTCGTGTCAGAAGCGGCCAACGTGTCGGTCGAAAACGTCAACGCGATGGTGCTGGGAGGCCACGGCGACACCATGGTGCCCGTGCGCAGCTCGTGCCAGGTTGCCGGTATACCGGTCACCAAGTTCCTCGACGATGAGACGCTCAAAGCCATCGAAGCCCGCACGCGCAAGGCGGGCGGCGAGGTCGTCGGCCTGCTCGGTTTCGGTTCGGCGTTTGTT
>CAYUDF010000239.1:0-5564 GCA_964443465.1 uncultured bacterium | reverse complement strand
AACACATTGATCCAACAGCAATTATCAACAAGCGACAGATTTCGGGCTTCCCGAGGGGTGAACCGCCCGGGACAATCATGTCCTGATAAGTGGTCAATTAACACGGGATGGTTGCTTCACCGGTTGTTGTCTGTTACATTTCTATTTCTTTTACAAACGAGCGATAACACACGAAATCTCACGGAGGCAGAACCATGTTCTCCTGGCTGAAATTTTCCGGATTATTCCTGCTGGTGCTGGCCGTGTCGGCCCCGGCCGCTTTTTCCCAGCACGACAATCACCACGACGACGACGCCACCGCACACCACGGGTTCTCAGACGCCCAGAAATGGGCCGATCACTTCGAGGATCCGGCCCGTGACGAATGGCAACTCCCGGACAAAGTCGTTTCGACGCTTGCTGTGCGCGGCGACCTGATCGTTGCCGATATCGGTTCGGCGACCGGATACTTCCCCGTCCGATTCGCCAAGGCC
The DNA here is from genome assembly GCA_964443465.1 of uncultured bacterium. GTDB lineage: Bacteria > Krumholzibacteriota > Krumholzibacteriia > WVZY01 > JAKEHA01 > CAYUDF01. Next base: position 5,091 of record CAYUDF010000239.1, on the reverse strand, counting down.
TGTCCCGAGGGACGTGTATTCGGTCTCGATATCGAAAACGAAATGGTTTGGTATCTCAACGAACGCGCCCGGCGCGAGGAACTTTCCAACCTGGTCAGTCTGCTCGCCGCGACCGACGACCCGCACCTGCCAATGCGTGTGGACCTTGTATTTCTGTGCAACACGTACCACCACATCAACGATCGGGTAGACTACTTCACCCGTCTGAAAGAACAACTGCGCCCGGGCGGCCGTGTGGCCGTCGTTGATTTCCGTTTGTCGTCGCCACGGGGACCGTCCCACAAGCTGTCACCGGACAAACTGGAATACGAAATGAAAGAGGCGGGTTACGTCCTGGCCGACAGTCACGACTTTTTGCCGGATCAGTACTTCCTGGTCTTTGAAATGCGGGACAGTCACTGATAGCGGTGCGCTGGACAACGATACTAATACTGTTTTTTACGGCGGTGTTCACCGCCGGGTGCGGAGACAACGGGACGTGTCCCTGTGAAACCGTCGAAGACCCACCGGACCCTTCTCTTTTTTATCCACTGGATATCGGAAATACGTGGACGTACCAGTCTTCTTATGCCCGTGGATTCTACGACGCGGACTCGGGCGCGGCGATCAGGACCGACACAACAGAAGCTCAGTGGGATGTGTTGTTGACCGGCAGCGAAAGAATCGGCGGGGTGGAATACATCGTGGAGACCACGGTGGTGACCGTTGACACAAACCCCGATACCACCTGGGTCCGTTTGCGACAAGACGTGGATGGATTGTACCGCGCGGACATATCCCGGCGGCTGAGACCGGGCAGCGCGGCAATAACCGGAATCACCGATCCGCCCTCCGAACGTGTCCGGCTGCAATACCCGCTCGAGGCCGGCGCCCAATGGGACGTGGTCCCGGGCACAGATCCCGTGACGGCAACGGTTGAAGAGGCCGACACGCTGGCGACACCGGCCGGATCGCTGGATTCCTGGCGGATCCGCATCGAGACCCCCCTCGACGGCCCTACCGACCGGCACCACGTATGGCACAGCCGCCACGGTAAAATCCAGGAAGAACAATACACCGAATTCATTGCCATCGACGACTTTACCGGCGAACGCATCCGGATCGTGATCGATTCGAGGCTGTATCTGCTGGATTTTTTCCTGTCGGAGCAACACTTGATATCCGCTGAAAATAGCGTAAAATGAACTGATACGAGATAGATCCTGAACCCGAACCCCCCGGGGGAAACAATGAAAGCAATCCTGTGTCTTATCGCCTGCCTGTCCGTACTGGCCTGCAGCGCCGAAACCGAACAATCACAAGCAGACAAAACAACGGACAAGATCGAAGAAATCGAACAAGTCGCAGCCGTAATACCCGACCAGGCCGTCGAGCTGGCCACGCGAAACGTAATCTGCGGTTGCGAGATCGAAACGGTCGGCAAATGCGGTAACTACATCGAGATCAATTCGGCGTACCTGGAAATCGCCAACGGCAAGGAACTGGGCCTGGGCACCATGGAATGGTGCAACAAGTCCGGAGTTCAGGCGGAGTCTTCGGGAGAAATAAAAGACGGCAAATTCATCGCGGTCACACTGGCAGAAAAATAAACACGAAAGAACCCGAGTGAAAAACGAAGAGTCGTATAAAATCTGTTCGAAATGCGGAGAGGAATATTCCCCGGAAGCGGGTGCGTGTTTCGAGTGCGGTGGAGAGCTGGTGTTCCCCGCCGTCTATCAAAAACCTCTCGACCCGCTGGAAGAGAACGAAGCAGACACCCTCGTCCGCCAGGGCCAGGTGAAGTACCTGCGGGAACTCGAAGGTGTGTTAAAGAAAAACCGGATACGGTCCGAGATCCGTTTCCACGGTGGCGCGCCGGGCACGTGACAGTCAAAAGCACTGTATGGTCTATACGTAACATCCGAAGACATAACCGCCGCGAAAGAACTCGACCGCAAACACTGGCTCCGGGACGCACCGGAGCACGCAGCATCGTTCGAGTACACGGGACAGGAACTCCAGGGGCAGTGTCCCGCGTGCTCCACCACAGTCCCGAAGGAATCCGCCGAGTGCCCAGAGTGTGGACTGGTTGTGAATCCCGAAGCGGAAGTGGTGCTCTGTCCCGAATGCGACGCCGAAGTGGGCCACGAGGTCACCCAATGCCCCAACTGCGGTGCGGAGTTTGAATAGCGGACCGAATTGACTTTTATCCGAGAAGCGTGTTAGAATCAACATAATTCACGTGCTAATCTCTCCGGGGATCGGGAGTAATCCGGAGAGTTTCTCCATTGTGCGCCGGCGCCACTTTTAATATCGACACCAGCACAGTAAGCCTGATCCTCTTGTTTTATCCAGTGCGGCACGGACCCGATAACCCTGATCCTCGAAGGGGGTCCGCCAATGGATCGACGCGCAAAGAATATCAATACCCTTCTGCTTGTTGTCTTTCTTGTTCTGGCTTCTTCTGTTCCCGCTAACGCCGTAATAAAATACGTAGACGCGGCTGCGTCTGGGGCAAACAACGGCACTTCGTGGACAAATGCCTACACCGACCTTCAGATCGCCCTCGGCACCGCCGTGGCGCTGGACGAGATATGGGTGGCGGCAGGCACCTATAAACCGACTACCGGTATTTCCCGCACGGCTTCTTTCTGGCTGGCCGGCGGCGTGACCGTGTACGGCGGCTTTGCCGGTGGTGAGACAATGGTCGGTCAGCGCAACTGGTCAACCAACCTGACTATCCTGAGCGGAGACATAGGCGTTCCGGGTAACTTTACGGACAACTGTTATCACGTTGTAAAGGGAAGCTGGCTCAATTCAACGGCCGTGCTCGACGGATTCGTCGTGGTGGGGGGCCGGGCGGATTTCTATCCCGACCACACCGGTGGCGGGGTATTAAACGACCACGGCAGCCCGACGTTCCGCAATGTCACCATCAGGGATTGTTACGCGTCGCACACAGGCGGTGGGATGCATAACGACGCCGGCAGTCCGAATTTGTACAAAGTGTGGGTTGCGGATAACTACTCGGATACAGACGGCGGCGGAATATGCAATATAAACGGAAGTGACCCGACGCTGATAGACGTCGTGTTTGTCGACAATTCCGCGTTTGAACACGGTGGTGGCATGTACAACGACAACAGCAGTCCCACGCTGAACATCGTGTTGTTTACCCGATGTGACGTTATCGGCACGCCGGCGCTGGGTGGCGGCATGTACAACAGCAACAACAGCGATCCAGAATTGACCGATGTGACGTTTGACGGAAACAACGCCGAACACGGCGGCGGAATGTGCAGCTTCAGCGGCAGCGCGCCCACGCTGGAACGCGTTATTTTCTCCAGGAACGGCGCGTGGCGTGGTGGCGGCATGTACAGCGACACCAGCAATCCAATACTGGTAAACGTGCTGTTTTCCCGGAACTCAGCTGAAGGCACGGGCGCACACGCCGGTGGCATGTACAACCGCAGCAATAACCCGAAGCTGATCAACGTGACATTTTCGGGAAATTCAGCGGACGACGGCAGCGGCGGCGGCATGTTCAATCTCACATCGACACCCGAAATCACCAACACGATTTTGTGGAACAACACGGCGGTAACTTCCGGAAATGAAATCCACAACATTTCCAGCACACCGGTGATTTCCCATTCGCTGATACAGAATAGCGGCGGCAGCGGCGCCGCGTGGGATACCGGGCTGGGCACCGACGGGGGCGGCAACATCGACGCCGATCCGATGTTCAAGGACCCCTCTTCCGGCAATCTGACCCTATGGTCTTCCTCACCCGCAATAAACAGGGGCAACAACACGGCTGTTCCCTCGGGCACGATCATTGACCTCGCCGGAAACGCCCGCATATACGGCGCCCAGGTGGACATGGGCGCCTACGAGGCCCAGACCCCGGCAACGGGTATTGGCGACGACGTGACGGCCCCGGCACAGGGGACGCTGTTCTGCTCGGTTTATCCGAACCCGTTTAATCCGACCGTTACTATTGCCTTTAAACTGGCGCAGAGAAAACCAGTTCGCATGAGCGTATTTGATGCCAGCGGACGGCTGGTACAGAATCTTGTAGACGATATAGTCGACCAGGGACCCCACCAGGTTGTATGGAACGGAAGGGACAAGTCCAATACCGCCGTGTCGAGTGGTATGTACTTCGTCCGGATAGAATCCTGTGGACGGGTGGTAACAAGAAAAATCGTTTTGCTGAAATGAAAGACCTTATTGGTTTTTCAACCCGGCAAGGAAATCCAGGATGCTCGAACGGAACGTCTCCGTTGCATCCACAAAAAGCCAATGCCCCGAGTTTTCCGCTATCACGATCTGTGATCCACCGATGCTCCGGTGGATTTGTTCCGCGTACTTGACGGGCATCGGGTCTGAATCGCCGTGAATAACGAGGGTCGGACACCGCACAACGGCGAGATCCCTGTGCAAGTCAAACTCACCGATCGACCGGAGAATGTAACCGGCCACGGCGTCACCGTATTTAATCGTATTTTCCGTAAAGTGCAGGTCCAGTCCGGCAACAAGAGTCGGGTCCGCGAAATACGGTTTGAAGAATACCCTCCAGAACCCTTCAATAACGGCCGGATCCCCGTTCTGATAGGCCTCCGACGCGTAGATTTCGCCCAGTAACTTCGCGTCCTCCGGCAGCCGGTTGGCCCCGTAGGTCGCGCGCATATCGTCAAAACTTTGCGCCGACGCGGCCGTTGAGCACAGAATAAGTGACCTCAATTTGTCGGGGTGACGAACGCTGTAGTGCATGGCCAGAATCCCGCCCCACGAATGTCCCAGCAGATTCATTTTTTCGATTTCGAAGGCCTTACGTATTCCTTCAATATCTTCGATAAAGGTATCAATGGAGATCGATAACGAATCAACGGGTCCTGAAGACAGTCCCGTCCCACGCTGGTCATACAAAATAACTTTGTGCCGGGAAGAAAGCTCCCAGATGTAGGGCAGAAACTGGCGGTGGTCAAAACCGGGCCCACCGTGTAAAACAACGATCGGTTCGCCCGAACCCATTGTTTTGTAAAACAGGGTTGTCCCGTTTATTTCGAGATACCCTTCTTCGATTTTCGGCGATTTCGAACAGGATAT
>CAYUDF010000238.1:0-5580 GCA_964443465.1 uncultured bacterium | reverse complement strand
GCCGCAAAAAGATTATCCGCCTGAACGTCGAAAAAACCCTGTATCTGTGTTGAATGCAAATCGAGTGTAAGCACCCGATTGCACCCGGCCGCGGAGATCAGCTTGGCCACCAGTTTGGCCGTTAGGGAGACCCTCGGCTGATCTTTGCGGTCTTGCCGACCGTACCCGTAATACGGAATTACCGATGTGACCCGCTCCGCCGAGGCAAGGTAGCAGGCATCCGTCATAATCAGCAATTCCATTAGATTTTCCGCGGGTGATTGGGTCGATTGAATGATAAAAACATCAACACCGCGGATATTTTCGTTGATCATGCAACGGATCTCACCGTCTGAAAATCTGTCGAGCGTAATACCGCACAGATCCAGCCCGAGCTGGGCGGCAATTTTTTCGGCCAGTGGAAGATTTGCGTTCCCGGAGATTATCTTCAATCCGTTCATCCGAATAACTCCCAAAAAAAAAGGACAGGCAACCGCCTGTGTCGAATCGTTGCCTACCTTTGTGCCCGTTGTTGGTTGGGGCGGGAGGATTCGAACCCCCGAATGCAGGGACCAAAACCCTGTGACTTGCCACTTGTCGACGCCCCAAAAACTGTCGGGGCACCTGCCCCCCCCGGATGTCTTATTCGATATCGGGAGGTTCGGTAACCGCCGAATTCTCCAGTTCCTCCCTGTACGCCTTTAGAATCACGCGCTCCATTACCGCACGAGCATCATTGTTTATCGGGTGCGCGATATCCTGGTACTCGCCGTCCTTGCGCCGTCGACTGGGCATGGCGACAAAAGTACCGGATTTGCCCTCGATGATTTTGAGCCCTCGGACGACGAAGCAGTTATCCAGTGTAATGCTCGCGAAGGCTTTGAGTTTCGCGTCGTCTCTAAGTGAAATCCTAACTTCGGTGATATTCATCGAGCTCCCCCTTTGAGCGTCAGTATCACGAGCCTAGTCCACGAAGATATCTATTGCTCGCTTCGCTGGTTTGGTAACAGAGCTATAGAACCCTCTCACCGAAAATCGCTCAGCTGTTTCCTCGGCTTTCGCTTCGCTGTCGTAAATCGCATAGAGAGCCGAGCCGCTACCTGTCATAGAAGCAAAACACGGTCGTGTTGACAGCAACTCATCCAGAATCCCAGAGACGACCGGGTAGGCGGGACATACCACGTCTTCAAGTGCATTGCGGAAAGACGCCGTAACCGCCGGAAACCTTGCCAATAAGGCATTTACAGCCCTGAGGTTAATCCGCGGCCTGTGCTTTGTCAACGCAAATCTATAATTCTCGTAAACCCATGCGGTTGAGATACTTATCCCCGGTAGCACGATTGTAAAAAATCCGCCCTTCAGCTCATCCAACGGGGTCAGGATCTCTCCTTTACCCCTTCCCAGCATGGTTCCGCCGCGTAACATGAACGGGACATCGCTTCCCAGGCGTTCGGCCACTTCATTGAGCTGTTTTTCGGGTATTCTCACACCCAGTGCCTTCTGGACGGCCAGCAGAACTCCGGCTGCGTTTGAGCTGCCGCCCCCCATACCCGACCCCGCCGGTATATTCTTTTGTATGTGGATATTGGCGCCGAGCAAATCAGTAGTAAAAGGTCTCAAAGCAACGATTGCCTTGTGACACAGGTTCGTGTCATCGGTGGGAATGCCCCCCTGGGAGCAGGTGATCCCGACGGTTCCCGTTGTGTTCAGATCAATTTTCAGCTCGTCGGCAAGACCGATGCTCTGGAAAATGGTTTCGATCTCGTGAAAACCGTCCTTCCGCCGCCGGATGATCTCCAGAGAAAGATTCACCTTCGCGCGGGTGACCGCCCTTATATGCGGCGCATCGTCAGGAAGGGTTAACATCGGTCTGTTTCACTGCGGTTACATTTTGGAGTATTGATCGAACAACCTCCCCCAGCTGGTTCGCGAAAACTCACGGATTCGCCGGGCTCCGACCGTTGGATACCACATGTAGTCGTGATACACGTTGGAGGCAAACGGCGCCCACACAACGAGAGGAGAATGAAGCAGTATTTTTTCCAGGAACTGGAGCGGTCCGCGTCTCAGCATCTGGTCGCCCCAGATGACGAGGCTTTTCCGCGTTTGAAAACCGAAATTGACGTTATCGATCGGCTCGCCGACGATCTCGATCTCTTTAATACGCCCCTCTCCAAGGCCCATTTCGGTCGCCATGCGAAGGTATGGAATCTCCATCGGATCAAAACCCATCAGTTTTGCTGCGACGGCATCGATCGCCACCGAATCGGAACTGGCCAGTATAACGTTTTGCACTTTGGGTATCATCGTGCGCGGTCCCGCACCGTCACCGGCGACGGTACCGTCCATCACGGCAAAAACGTTCGGGTGCAATTCGCGCTGCATCATCATCAGGTCGACCATCACTTCGTGGATATACTTGTGGGCGTAGTGGCGGACCTCTTTGAGCAGGCCGCCGAACGCGTTTTTAATCGCGCCGGTTGTGATGGAATGACCGTGCGTCTTGACGGTCGGCAGATGGAGGATGTCCCGGCCGGGATATATGGCCGGAATCTCGATGCCTTCGGGAAAAATCTCGTTTAACTTCAGCAGGTCCGACTTGAAGCGATAGACCGTCCAGTCGACTTCGGTCAGCGGCTGAAACCGGCAACCGTACTTATTGAGCACCGGCATCCACAGATTGTTGTTTGCCCCCTTGATGGGATTGGTCACGACTGTTTTGTTTTCTATCGGAATGACCGTTTCCGGCGTGTAACCGCCGTCCAGCACCGTTTTCAGAACGCCCTCCAGCTGCCACGGCTGGCTCGAACAGGCCGGAAAGTATTTCGTCCACGACAAGTTAAGTTTGATGAGCATTTCCCTCTCTCCTGAGAGGGATTCACGCCACGAGGCGAGTTCCATAACTTTTTGATAGTCGTCCAGCACCGCTTCAGGCGATGTGAACAATACTGCAACCTTGGATGCCATAAAAATCCTCTTCTTCGAAACTCTCTATTCAGGCCAGATAATAATTGCCGGTTCGAATCAACCGCCGGACAGTTATAATTCTACTAAATTCCGCCCAATATAGCAATTACCAGCAGAACCCAGGCCAGCACGGTAATGAGCAGAAATTTTTCGTGCAGGAGCAGATCGGACGGGCTTCCCCCCTTCTGCTTGTTGTAGACGAGGTACAGATACCTCATCACACCCAGCAGCACCAGGGGAAGGGTATAGACCAGATTTGTGGTTCCGAATTTTTCCACGGTATCGGGCCAGATCGTGTAGAGCGCGTACGCCAGCAGCGACCCGCCCGCCGTAATACCGACCAACTGATCCAGAAGCGCCGGCGAATACTCCGCAAGTGATTTTCTGTGGTTGTGGGCGTTTCGCATTGTCACCAGCTCGTGCCGCCGTTTGCAGAACGCGAGAAACAGGGAGAGAAATAATGTGCATATCAACAGCCACGGTGACAATTCGATGGTCGGGTCGACACCCACGAGCGCCTCAACGCCCCCGATCGCGCGGAGCACGAAGCTGATAGAAATGCTCATTACGTCCAGCAGCACGACCCGCTTCAGCGCAAACGAATACACAGTGTTAAGCGCGAGAAATATGGCGGCGACGGTAAAGAATTCCCTGCCGATCCACCATGCAAGATACAACCCCAGAGCGGTCCCCACGACTGAAGCTACCGCGGCGACGGGAACCTTGAGCCGGCCCGACGGCAGCGGCCGCTCTTTTTTACGATCGTGCAACTTGTCTTTTTCGATATCGGCGATGTCGTTGATCAGGTAGATCATTCCGGACAGGATGCAGAACACAACAAACGCTTCGAAACTCTTTGCGGCAAGGTCCTGATTAAACAGATTCCTTGAAAATACGAGCCCTGCGAATACCACCAGATTTTTTGTCCACTGGCTCGGTCTCATCGATACAACAATGTAGTAAAGCTGCTTCAAGAATGTTCTCTCACTTTCATCGGTTTTCCGGGCCCGCACCTGTGCCGGCTTCGGATGTGGCGATCTGGTAAAGGTTTCGTGTCACCAGACCGAGCCATTCGGTACGTCTTCTCGGATCTGTAAGCAGGAATTCGGCCGAAAGCACGCGGGACATTTCTGAATCGGCAGGATAAACCGGGCTGTTTATTTTTACCGCGCGCCACGTTCTGTCGCTTTCGTTTACCAGCAAAGATTCCGCGGGAAACATCAGTCCCGTCTCGCGGCGCAATGACGGTCCGTCCAGTGGGTCGGTTCGATCGGCGGAATCGCGGTTTGAAAGTAAAGCGGCAGCTTCCATCGTGCTGAACCAGCGTCTGAACGGACAAACCAGTACAGCACGGCCGGGTTCGGCGGCGGCACAGTCCAGCGCCATTGTGACCGCTTCCGGCTCGAGAAGGGAAAATCCATCCGTTCCATCCGGGCTCATCCCGGTTTCGTCCAGTAGCGCGCTTTCCAGATCAACCGACGTAAAGATTTTTGGAAACCGGATCGCTTTGGGCGCGAAACCCGGAGTCCGATCGATCGGCCCATTGAGTAACAGGGCCTCCGATACCGCGCCGATACGCGCCACCGGGTTGTCCGCTGTTTCGCCATTCCAGAAACACAACTGAACTACCGATGAAACACTGGAGTCAGAGACTGCTCGCGCGAGGTCCGAATTGGCCGCGATCACCCTCTCCCACAGGTAATCTTCCGCGTTCGAATCCGCGTCTACCTCAAGCGACAGACAATGAAAAACGACATCCGGCATCGCGGACTCGAACATCCGTCGCCAGGCTCCTTCGCCGTGCGGGAGACCCGAATATATAAAGATTTCCTTCCGTAGCGGCGGGTCAAACCGTTTCGATTCGGACGCGGAATCGATCTGGACGATCACCGAAGCGCCAAGGGCGATCAGTTCGCGGGCCAACGCGACCCCGAGGGGACCACCCCCGCCGGTCAATAGCACACGTTTCCCGCGATAGAACACCCGCGCAGGCAAATCGACCTTGCGCAAGCCCTCACCACCGAGTCCGAGCGCCAGCGGCTCGAACAAAGCGTCTGTACGGCCGGGTTCCGGCCATTGTGGCCCACGTTTACACTCCAGCGGCACACCGGCCGCTTTGGCTGCCTCGCCCAGCCGGCTCAGTTTTCCAACCGACAGGTTTTCGATCGCGATCACCATGTTGTCCAGTTTGTACTTCGATATAATTTCTTCCAGCCGGTTGATCGGCCCGGCAATCGGCACACCCAGCATCGTCAAACCGATTTTCCCCGGGTCGTCGTCTATAAAACACTGGACCGACGACGGAGCCTTTTTGTTGTTCCTCAGTTCTCTCGCCGCGCGCTCGCCAAAATCACCCGCACCAACGATGCCGACTTTGCGTACGTTTGCTCCGTGGGATTCCTTGCCGATTTCATGAAAAAGCCTGAACGAAAATCGTGACCCGAGTACCAGCAATGTCAGCAGAAAGAACTCGAGGACAAACAGTGTTCGCGGAAACGCAACAAAACGGTAGAGCAGCACAACCATCGTCATGATAACGGCGGACCCCATCGTAACGGCCTTCAGGATCCGGACGATGTCGGCGGTGCTGGTGTATTTGTAAACGCTGAGATACAGACCGTAGCGATAAAACAC
>CAYUDF010000237.1:0-5588 GCA_964443465.1 uncultured bacterium | reverse complement strand
ACCCGTTCAGTAAAGGTAAGTGCTCCGCCTGCCACGAAACTCACGCGGCCGGAGAAGTCCATATGCTCAAAAAGGACACGGCGCGACTGTGCAAATCGTGTCACAAACTCTCAACCGCGGAAATGGCGACGGCACACGGGAATATCGCGTTGTCGGGGGAGAATTGCGCGACGTGCCACGATCCACACAGCACGGCCAAAGCGTCAAGCGCGCTGGTTTTTGCCAATCTTCACTCACCGTACGAAGACGGCGATTGCGAGGCTTGTCACAGCGAAGACGGATCGGTTCGCGGTGAAATGGCCGTATGCTTTGAATGTCACGACGAAGATGAATTCACTTCTTTGCACATCGCCGGACGGAAGGGTGAACAGACGACACAAAACGCCGTGTGCCTCGATTGCCATTCACCGCACGCGGGACACGAAAATATCCTCAGACGAAAATCTGAAATGGAGACTTGCCTGCAGTGTCACGACAGGAAGCAGTTTTCGAAAAAGATTGTCCATGCGGCGCTCGACGATGGCTGCACGGCCTGTCACGACTTGCACAATAACAACTACAAAGAACTGCAGGGCGCTGCCGGCAACGATTTATGCACAACCTGCCACGACGACGCGAAGACCCACGCACACCCCGTCGGTTCCGAATACAACGACCCACGGACCGGAAATACGCTGACTTGTGCAAGCTGTCATGAACCCCATTCGTCAGATCATGAATTCATGCTGACCTTTGACAAGAATCGCGACCTATGTGTGCAGTGCCATACGTCCGGAACGATGCGGGCACACTAACACGCTATTATACATATGGTTACGCCCGCGCAACTATGTTGTGCGGGCGGGCCGTTTGTATTACTTTATAATGGTCTCTTCGTCCGGATAAACAAACACAAACAGGATTCAAGATGAAACCATTCAGCCTGGTTTTAAGTTATCTTCTACCGGTTCTATATCTCGTCACCGTACTTCTGTATTTCAATATTTTCCTGAAAAGGAAAAGAACGTACGAGAATTTGACCCCGTATTTTCTCGTCGGGCTGATTGTTGTCTATGTTGTTCGCGCGGTTGTTCGCATGTACGCACTGGGCGTAGTGCCGGTATCAACCGCTTTTGACGCACTCAGCTTTCTGGCTTTCGCAATACTCGTTGTTTACCTGATTATAGAACTGAGTTTCAAGAACAAGATTTCAGGGTTCTTTATCGTGTCATTTGCGTTTATTGTGGAGATTATTTCGGCGTTCAATTACAACTGGGAACCCGAAACAAACGAATTGCTCGCCAACGCATCTTTCGTGGCCCACGCATCGCTGAACATTGTCGGTTATACGGCGCTGTCGTTATCGGCAATTTACGCCCTGATGTATGTTATCCAGAACCACAACATGAAAACCCGGAGATTTAACGTCTTATACGACCAGCTCCCCGCTTTGACCCACCTGGAGATGATGAGTATCCGCTCCGTCTTGATCGGGATATTAACAATGGGCGCCGGTATATTTCTGGGACACCTTCAAACAAGCCAGACTTTCGGTAAATTTTTTCTGACGGATCCCAAGGTAGTCGTTACAGACATTATATGGCTCGCGTATTTTTTTGGTTACATCGGAGCGCGTTTGTTCCGGTGGCGCGGCCGTCGAATGGCATACCTGGCGCTGTCCGGTTTTACGGTATTGACCCTCGGGGGGATTATTGTGGTCGTCCTTGCCGAATCTTTTCACGAATTTTTCTGACCGCTGAATAATCAATCATGAAAATCGAAATCCCCATATGTGTGATCGGCGTTTCGCACAAAACGGCCGCCGTTGATATTCGCGAGACAGTGGCGTTATCAGCATCCGATACGGATGCTATCGACGCGGGACTGCTGTCGAATTTTGATATCGACGGTTGCCTGGCGATCTCCACCTGCAACAGGACGGAAATATACGTCAGCGGGGAAAACGCCTTCGATTTGATGCCGAAAATCGCGGAATGGCTCAATGAATTCAAGTCCTGCGACTATTTCACCGATGTGGAACACACCTACCGCCTGGAGGGTGCCGAAGCCGTCGGCCAGTTCTTCCGAGTCATTTCCGGTCTTGACTCGCAGATCATAGGCGAGCCGCAGATAACAGGTCAGGTTAAAAACAGTTATAACCACGCGCACGCTGTGCATTCCACGGACGCGCTGCTCAATAAACTTGTCAGCTACGGCCTGCAGGCACAGAAAAAAATCCGGAGCGGGACGTTCCTGGCCGACGGGGCGGTATCCGTCAGTTACGCCGCCGTGGAACTGGCGCGCAAGATATTCAGAAAGCTGGACGACAAGCGTGTGTTGTTGATCGGAGCAGGCGATACAGCGGAACTGGCTGCCACACATTTTCTCGAAAAGGACGTCAAAAGCATTCTGATAGCCAACAGAACGCTGGATAACGCCCGTGATCTGGCAAATAAATTTGGCGGCCGCGCAATCGGACTGGATGAACTGGCTTACGCTCTGGAAAACGTGGACATCGTTATATCGGCGACCTCGAGCCAGGAATACGTCGTCAACAGGGTAGTAATGGAATCAGTTTGCAAGAAGCGCCGGCATAAACCCGTTTTTCTGATCGATCTCGCTGTACCCAGGGACATAGACCCGGAGATCAACAAGCTTGATGGAATATATCTGTATAACATGGATGATCTGGACAGCGTGGTGAACTCAAACGTAGAGAAACGAAAACAGGAAATACCCAGGGCAATCAAAATCGTCGATGAGTTCGTCGAACTTTACAGGAAATGGATTTCGTCCCATTCGGTGGGGTCAACCATTAACAGGTTGAAGGACTATTTTGAAAAAATCCGGCAAAATGAACTGGATCGACTGGGCAACCGGCTTCCGAATGACGGACACGAACAAATAGACTATTTAACACAGAGTATCGTGAACAAAATCCTGCATCAGCACATCAAGTTGCTGAAAAGCGATGCATCGGACCCGGACAAACAAGAGAAACACCTGGCATTCGTGAACAAGCTATTTGATCTGGACAAGGACTAGGACAACGAGGCGACATGTTTAAAATCCGTATTGGTACCCGGGGAAGCCAGCTGGCCCTGTGGCAGGCCGGTTTCGTGGAACAACAACTCAAAAAAGCGAATCCGGGGCTGGAAATTGAAATAATAATAATTAAAACAGAGGGAGACATTGACCAGAAGTCTTCTCTGACCAGCATCGGTGGAACGGGTCTGTTTACCAAAGCCATCGAGCTGGCGTTGCTCGAAAAAAGGGTAGATATCGCCGTTCACAGCCTGAAGGACCTTCCGTCCAGTATGACACCCGGGCTGGAACTGGGCGCCGTCCCGAAACGCGGACCCGTCGAGGATGTGCTGGTAACAAAAGACGGCAGATCTCTAGAAAACCTTCGGCCCGGCGCAGCAATCGCCACGGGAAGCATCCGGCGCCGGTCACAAATCCTGAGTATGCGGTCCGACCTGGAAATGCACGATCTGAGGGGCAACATCGACACGCGTTTGCGCAAGCTGAGCGAGCAGAATCTGGACGGTATCATCATGGCGCTTGCCGCGATCAAGCGGCTGCAGATACAGGACGTTTCGTACTGGGTGATACCAGCGGAGCTCATGACCCCCGGAGTGGGTCAGGGCGCCCTCGGAATACAGATCCGAGACAGAGACGGTCAGGTCCGCCACGCAGTCAGCGCCCTGAATCACCCACCGTCGAAGACAGCCGCCACCGCAGAGCGCGCGTTTCTGCGCGAGTTGGACAGCGGTTGCCAGTTCCCCGTGGGCGCACTCGCGACGATTACCGGTTCGGAAACCGAACTAACCGGTTTCGTGGGGAGCGAAGACGGTGTCACCGTGATCAAGGACAGCCTGCGGGAAGCTTCCAGCGATGCAGAGGGTCTCGGGTACCGGCTGGCCCGTAAGTTTATAGACCGTGGAGCTCTCGACATTCTCGATGGAATCGAATAATGAACAACAGCCTCGAAAACCGGTCCATTGTGATAACGCGTGAAGAGCAACAGGCGAAAACCACCATATCTGAAATCGGAAAATTCGGTGGCCGCTGCGTTCTCTTCCCGACCATAAAAATAGTAAGATCGGAAAACAGGAGTGGCGCCGAGACCGCCGTCGAAAACCTCGGGTTATACGACTGGTTGATTTTTACGAGCACAAACACCATTAACTGTTTTGACGAGCTGTTGGGGGCGCTCGATCTTGTTTCCGCGGAAACCAGGATCGCCGCGATCGGCGACAAGACGGCGGACGCACTCGATCGGCACGGAATAAATGTACACCTCGTCCCCGATACCTTTTCGTCGGAAGGCATTATCAAAGCTTTCCGCGCCGTTGACCTGGAGGGAAAACGAATCCTGCAACCCTGTTCCGCAATCGCTCCCAAGACCCTTCCCGCCGGGTTGGAGTCGCTCGGCGCGGTAGTAGACCAGGTGACAGTCTACGACACGGTCCCGAACGAAGACCTCGACGTCGACGACATGAGACGCAGCCTGGAGAGCGACAAGATAGACTGCCTGACGTTTTTCAGCCCGTCTGCGTTTGAGTATTTCGCGAAAATCGTCGGAGACGGCGCAATGGACATCGTCCGGAACAAACAAATACCGGTAGCGACAATCGGACGAACCACGGCGAGATCCGTCGAGGCCTGCGGAATAGAAAATATTTTGATCCCCGAAACCAGCAATGAGGAATATCTGGTAAAAACAGTCGTCGAATATTTCGACGGAAACAGAAAATTGGAGAATCAGTAAACATGTCCGAGCAGAATTATCTTTATCTGGACGCCATTCGGAAACAACCCGTTTCCCGTACGCCCATCTGGATCATGCGGCAGGCGGGCCGTTACCTGCCTGAATACGAGAAAATCAGAAGCTCTCACGACTTTCTGACCGTGTGCAAAACGCCGGAACTGGCCACTGAAGTCACACTGCAACCGATCAGGCGGTTCGGTTTTGACGCCGCGATCCTGTTCAGCGATATCCTGGTCATTCCGGAGGCCCTGGGCCAGAAACTGGAGTTTCTTCAGAATCACGGCCCCCGGCTTTCGCCGCAGATACTGAAAAACGATGATATCAAAGCGCTGAATATCGACGGCCTGGAGGACAAACTATCGTACGTGGCGGACGCGATTCGTATGATACGCGGCGAGCTGGATGAAAACACGCCGTTGATCGGTTTCAGCGGGTCGCCGCTGACGCTGGCAACCTACATGATCGAAGGCGCGCCCACGCGAAATTTCAAGTCTATCAAGCAGATGTTGTTCAGCAACCCTGGTGACCTGGCTCGTTTACTCAAACTGCTGACCGACGCGGTGACAAGGTACCTGAAAATGCAGATCTCGGCCGGCGCCCAGTCCGTCCAGCTGTTTGATACATGGGGCGGTATTCTGCCACCTCATTTGTATGAGTCTTTCTCGGCGGGTTACATGAAACAGATCGTCAGCAACCTCAAATCGACGGGTGTGCCGGTGACACTGTTCAGCAAGGGCGGCATTGATCTGCTCGATAAACTGACGGACAGCGGCGCCGACATGCTGGGAGTGGACTGGATGACGGATCTTTCCCGGGCAAAGCAGGTCGCGGGCAA
>CAYUDF010000236.1:0-5611 GCA_964443465.1 uncultured bacterium | reverse complement strand
AGCACCGACATCGCCAAGGCGCTGGCAATGGGCGCCGACGCGGTGGCGATGGCAACCGCATCGATGATCGCCATTGGTTGTCAGCAGTACAGGATCTGCGACACCGGCCGGTGCCCTGTTGGTATCGCCACACAGGACGCCGAACTGCGGGCGCGGCTGGATATCGAAAAATCCGCGCGGCGGTTCGTGAGCATGTACGGCGCCACAAAACGAGAACTGGAAATACTCGCCCGAATAAACGGGCGCTCGGACGTGCACGGCCTGGCCGTATCCGACCTGGTGACGCTGGACCGTGACGTTGCGGAGTTCACCAGCATCGAACACGCCTGAGTTTTGACATAAACTGGCAAAGGATTTGCTCCGGTTCTAGAATCTGGACCAGAAAACAACAAAACCGGGAGGATCCTTACCGTGAAAACCGAATCTACGGTTCGTGTTAACAAAATCAAAAACAGAATATATCTCGTCCTCGAAGGTTACCACGACGTCGAAGAAGCGACACGAATGAAGGAGTTGTACGGGGACGCCATCAAATCGTGTTCACCCGGATTCACCGTTCTCGCCGACTTGCGCGAATACAAACCGGGCGACGACGACGTCCGTGAAATCCACGCCGAAGCGGTCAAACTGGCAGAGAACGCCGGCGTGCGCAAAGTGGCGCGCCTCGTCGGCGATAAACCGCTGGGTGGCCTGCAGATCAACCGTGTCGCCCAGAAGGAAGGGCACTACGACGCGGCCCACTTCCAGACCATCGAAGATGCGGAACAGTATCTGGACGAATAGACACCTCACACCCACCCCCGCACGTCGAATCTTCCTGAAATCAAACAGGTTATATAGGACATCTCCCTGCGATTTTTCTAAAGAAAGACCTGTCTCCAGTCGATAACCCACGCGTAGGCAGTTTTTCGACAAATGGTTTCCGGAATCACAGAGGAAAATGCGCGCTTCTTCACGAACACACCGCAACCGGCGCCCGTACACCGTCGTTGCAGTAGCCGCCGTGCTACTGGTTTGCCTCACCACGCCCTCTCTCGGCGAGTCTTATTATTTCCACAATTTCACGGGCGACGACGGACTGTCGCAACTTGTCGGCACCGCCCTGTTGCAGGATCGGGATGGTTACATCTGGATCGGTACACAGGCCGGACTCAACGTCTACGACGGATCAGGTTTCGAGGTAATCGGTGTGCGCGACGGCCTGTCAAACGACTGGATCAACGCGCTGGCGCAGGATTCATCGGGTGTCATCTGGATCGGCACCAACGGCGGCCTGGCGAGCTGGTCCGGCGGAAAAATCGTCGCCCCTCCCCCGGCGCAACGACTGGCGCACCTCCGTATCCTTTCACTCGCCGTTGACCACAGCGGGCAGCTGTGGATCGGCACGGAGACAGGCCTCTATCGCCGCACCGGTAGATCGGTGATCCTGGTCGACGAACTGGTCAATGCGACCATCCGCGCACTTTCCGTCGACAAAGATGGCAACGTGTGGGCGGCCACCAATGCGGGTCTTTTTTATTCAGCCGACGGGATAATCCATCGCTTCGGCGACGCCGGATTGACCGGCAGTGTCTCTTCCCTGGCATTCGGCGCACAGAACCGGGTATGGGTTGGACTCGAAAACGAAGTCAGAGGTTTTGAAAACGGAAAAGAAATCGCCCGGTGGACAAGCATGGACGGCCTCGAAGGCGGTTCTATACGGACACTGATCGCCGACCGCCACGGCGTTGTATGGGCCGGAAACAACTCCGGCCTTGCGCTTATCGAGGACAACTCCATTCGGTTTATTAACGACACCAACGGCCTGCCATACCGCATCGTCCACAGCGTGATGGAAGACAGCGAGGGCATCGTGTGGATAGGCGGTTTCGGCGGTGTGTCCCGGTTCCTGGGCAGGGCATTTACTACGTACAAAAAAACCGACGGCCTGGGCAACAACCATGTCAGGCCGATTGTTCGCGACAGCAGGGGGGATTTGTGGGTCGGCACCATCGGGGGCGTGTCCCGACTCGTGTGGGGCCGTTTTCTGAACTACACAAAGGAGAACGGCCTGAACCACAACCACACCATGGCGTTGTTTCCGGACAGCGGTGGGTCGTTGTGGATCGGTAACCACGGCGGGTTCAACTATTACGACGGCAAGCAGTTCATTGGACCACCCGAATTGAAACGCAACGACCCCGGTGTATCGGTCGCCGAAGATAAAGAAGGGGTATTGTGGTTCTCGTTCCAGCACGCCGGCGTTTTTCGACGTCGGGGTAATTCGCTCGAACGCGTGGAAGTGCCCGGCCAGACATTTACCAATTCCCGCCTGCTTACCGACAGTAAAGGCCGTATGTGGGTAACCGGACGTCGGGGACTTTCGCGATGGAACGGCCGGTCGTGGTCGACCTGGACCGTCGAGGACGGTCTGGCCAGCAACGAACCGTACTGGATGTGCGAGGACCACGATGGAAACATCTGGTTCGGATACCATTCATCGCGCGGCGTGACCTGTTTTGACGGTCGGCGATTCCGCACCTACACAACCGCCGACGGCTTGCACAACGACGCCGTTTATTCAATCGGTGTCGACCGCTTGAACCAGATCTGGATCGGGACGGCGCGCGGAGTCGACCGGTTCGACGGCACACGTTTCGTCAACTACGACACGCGCGAGGGTTACGCCAGCCCCGAATCAAATGCGGGCGGTTTTCTGGCCGACGACGACGGCATGATCTGGTTCGGCACGGCCGGCGGGCTGAGCAACTACAACCCGAAGTACGATTTGTCCTTCGGCGACGTCCCCCGGGTCCACATCGAATCAGTGACACTGGGCGACCGGGAGGAACAGGTCGGCGAAAACATCACGGTGTCTCACAACCGCAACGATTTCTCGGCGCGTGTCCGCTGCGTTTCGTACATTCACGGCCGCCGCATCCACATGCGCTACCGTCTGACCGGACACGACGAAACATGGCAGGTACTGGAAAACAACACCGTCAGTTACGCGCATGTTCCGCCGGGCAGTTATACCTTCGAGGTCCAGGCAAGCAAGTATCACAACGCATGGTCGCCGTCGGACACGTTCACGTTCGAGATCGCGTCGCCAATCTGGCTGACATGGTGGTTCTGGACGTTGATCCTCATGGCGGTGGCAGCGGCCTTATGGGCCTCGCACCGGTTTCGTATTCACAAGATCCGTGAACGAAGCCACGAGCTGGAACAAACCGTACAGAACCGGACAACTCAATTGCGCGAGCGCAAGACGGAGCTCGAGCTGGCCCTCGCAGAACTCCACCTGACCAGAATCGAGCTGGAGCTGGCCAACGAAAACCTCGAACGCACAAGCCAGCTCAAATCTCAGTTTCTGGCCAACATGAGCCACGAAATCCGCACCCCCATGAACGGCATCATCGGGATGACCGACATCACGCTGCAGTCGAAGTTGTCCAGCGAACAGCGTGAGTTCCTCGGTATGGTAAAATCTTCGGCCGACTACCTGATGACGCTCCTGAACGACATCCTGGACCTTTCAAAGATTGAAGCCGGCAAACTCAGCCTCGAACCAGAGGAATTCGTGCTGGCCGATGACATCATAGACGCCCTCCAGCCGCTCGCCCTCCGGGCCCGTGAGAAAGATCTGGAACTGTCCTGCTCCATCTCGTCCGAAATACCCGAAGTCGTGATCGGCGATTCGGGACGGTTGCGTCAGATCCTGATCAACCTGATCGGCAATTCCATCAAGTTCACACACGAAGGTGAAATCGAACTGCGCGTCGAACCCGCCGGGGACACCAGCGGACTCTCTTCCCCACCGGCCGACGACGAACTTGCGCTGCACTTCTCGGTACGGGACACCGGCATCGGGATCCCGTACGACAAGCAGGCCGCCGTGTTTGACGCGTTCATACAGGCCGACGGTTCGAACACGCGCCATTACGGAGGCACGGGCCTTGGCCTCAACATCTCGCGGCGCCTGGCGGAAATGATGAATGGCAGGATGTGGGTCGAGAGCGATCCCGGCGCGGGCAGCATGTTTCATATGATCGCTTGTTTCAAAAAGAGCTTTGAATTGCCGCGATTGGTCACGCCGTTGTGGGTTGAACTGAAGAACCTGGATGTTCTGGTCGTCGACGACACCGTCTCACAACAATCCATCCTGGTCGATCTGCTGAGCAGTTGGGGGATCAACGCAGCTGTGGAGGACAACGCCGACAACGCGTTCACGTCAATTCAGCGCGCTTCGGACAAAGGCAATCCCTACCGCCTCGCGATAGTTGACGTGGAGATGCCCGGCGGTTCCGGATTCAGCCTGGTGGATCGCGTGCAGTCGGCGTCGATCGGAGACGGCACCGATTTCATTATGCTGATACGCCCCGGTCACATCGGTGATATCGACAAGTGCAGTGAACGCGGCGTTCTTTACTACGAAACGAAACCGGTCCGTCGCTCCCGGATCTTCGAAATGCTCGCATCGATCGTGCTTCCGGAAAACCAGCCCGCAAACCCCCGCAATTCCCTGGCCGACCGTCCCGTAGCCAGGGCTGACAGCAGCCTCACGATACTGCTCGCCGAAGACAACGCCGTCAACCAGATCCTGGCCGTTCAATTGCTGGAGGCGAGAGGCCACCGTGTAGAAGTCGCCGAAGACGGCCGTCTGGCAGTCGACAAATGGCAGAGCGGTTCGTTTGACGTGATCCTGATGGACGTCCAGATGCCCGTACTGGACGGTATCAAGGCCACGGGAGAAATTCGCAGGCTGGAACAGTCGGGCGGCGGCCACACCCCGATCATCGCCATGACGGCGCACGCCATGAAGGGCGACCGCGAACGCTGTCTCGAAGCAGGCATGGACGACTACGTGCCCAAGCCGGTCAAGGCCGAAGAACTGTACAAAGTCCTCGAAAACCTCTCTCTCCCCGTCTCACCCACTTCCTGATAGTGATCCATTGTCGCGGCTCCCTTTTTTTGTGTGTGGATTATCGGTCGATGAGGTGCGACAGGATCTTGTGAGAGGCCCCGGGAATCGGAAACTTGTCGATCTCTCCCAGCGTTACCCACTTGTAGTCAACCGGTCCGTCGAGGACAACGTCACCCCCGCGGTAGTTGCAGCGGAACACGTCCAGCTTCACCTTGAAGTGCGTGTAGGCGTGGTCGACACGGGCTACGTGTTCCACGACTTCGACCTCCAGCCCGGTTTCCTCTTTCACTTCGCGTAAACACGCCTTAGTGGAGTCCTCTCCCTCTTTCAGCTTGCCGCCGGGGAATTCCCACAAACCGCCCAGCAGGCCGTCGGGGGCGCGCTTCGTAATAAGAATCCGGTTTTTGTCCTGTATGACACCAACCGCCACAAGATAAGTGGGAACCGGTTTGCGGGGCAGACGCACGGGCAGTTGTTTCTGTCTGGAATTCCGGCGGGCGCCGCATGCTTTTTCCACGGGGCAATCGCCGCAGGCGGGCGAAGTCGGCCGGCACACCAGGGCGCCCAGTTCCATGACCGCCTGGTTAAACGTCCCGGATTTGTTTCGTTCGAGCAGATCTTCAGCGGCCTCCCGGAAGATCCGCGTGCTCGAGGCCTTGTTGACCGGCGCTTCGATTTCGAACAGTCGTGCCAGTACCCGTTTGACGT
>CAYUDF010000235.1:3890-5620 GCA_964443465.1 uncultured bacterium | reverse complement strand
AGCCCGACGATGAAGCGGCCGCGGACAACCTCAGAAAGCTGCACATTGCCGCCCGAAGCGACAGCCTCTGACGCCGGGGTTTTCAGACTTTGACAAACGGGGTAATGAGTTATTAACGGAGGTCCATCGCGAGCCCCACACCGAGGTTGAAAACCACGGGGTTTCTGCCCTTGCTGGTGAATCGGTAGTACAGATCGGTATAGTCGCTGTCTGTTTTTACTCCCTGAATCGTCGCGTCAACATTGATATTCCAGTTGTCCGTGATCCGCCATAAAAAACCGCCACCCGCGTTGGCGCCGAAATGCTGATCGCTGAGGTCAAACGCCTGGACGCCGGTGTCAAACAGCATGCTGACGGAATAGATCCCCACACCTACCGCGACGTAGAGGTTCTGCGTGTCATTCATTCGCCAGACGTACTGCGGGCCGAGAGACAGGTATGCCAGCCGCATCTCCGAGGTGACCCCGGCGTTTTCCGCCAGAATTATATCCAGGGTTTTCGCGAAGTCCCGGGCAATCGAATCCGGCAGGAGGTCACCAAAATAGGTTGCCCCGATACGAACGTCCAGGTTCAGACCACGCCAGATCCGTTCGGTGAAAAAAAACGTCAGGTCGTAACCGTGACCAAAATTGTCCTCGAGGTCGCTCGATGCCGACGTCATGGTCAGGGCGGCCCTTGCGCCGAGACGTTCCCGGGGCTGATCGGCGGGTGCCTGGGCGGCAGCGTCGAAGGACCATAACAGGGGGAGTGTTACGAGAAGAAACAGCGCGAATTTGAACATAAATATAATTTAATACCGGGAGGCGCGGGCGTAAAGTCGAATCTGATCGCATCGCCGGTCGTTGCAATCGTGCGGGAACGTGGTAAACTGGGTTTCTTATGAAAACTGTATCCAAAAACGGTGAAGCAAACGGTTCGTGGGACGAACAATATCGCCGCTACCAGGCAAAACTGGCGAGTCACTACCTGATCCCCGTGCTGAATCGCTGGGATATTTCACTGAAGGGCAAAAAACTGCTCGAGGCAGGGTGTGGTGACGGCGGATGCGCGGCGGAATTCTTTCGAGCGGGTTGTGGTGTGACGGCGATCGATATCGACGAGAGACTCGTCTCGATAGCGGCGGCACTCAATGAAAAAGAGGGTATCAGCTTCGGTACATTTACCGGTGATGTCTGCCGCAAAGATTGTCCGGGACTGGAAGAGGGGCCGTTTGACATTATTCTGCTTCGTGACGTTGCGGAACACCTCGAAGACCTTTGCGGATCGTTGACGGTTCTTCGGGACAATCTCACGGAAAATGGAGTGTTGTTCATCGTTTTTCCTCCTTATTATTCCGCGTATGGCGCCCACCAGCAGATACTGCCGAAAAAAAAGCTGGGTTTTGTGCCGTACAACAAGCTTCCGTTTATTCAATTGCTTCCCGATCCCGTTTTTGCGGCGATCACGCGCGGGGACGAGCCGTCGCACAGGGAGGTCGACCGGTTACGGCGAATACGATTGACGATCCGGAGATTTGAACGGAGTTGCGACCAGGCGGAGTTGAGCGTACTCCGCCGCAAGTTTTACCTCACACGTCCCACGCACGGGCTTCGTTACGGTGTGCCCGTCGTGCCAGCTTCGATTTGGGGCAAGATACCCGGACTGAACGAACTGATCGTTACGGCTTGTTATTATCTTCTGGGGAAAAAATAGCCGGGAAGCGAGTTCCCGGCGTTGAATCAACGATACCC
>CAYUDF010000235.1:0-3790 GCA_964443465.1 uncultured bacterium | reverse complement strand
GTTCGGGCCTTGCCCTCCGGGTATAAAAGTCATTGTAGGACACTAAGGTCTTTCATACCCGTTCGGGCCTTGCCCTCCGGGTATAAAAGTCATTGTAGGACACTAAGGTCTTTCACTTTAGCATAAGCATTTTGCGGGTATCGACCACGGCGCCGTTGAACAACAGGCGATAGAGGTACACTCCCGACGCCATCCGGCTGCCCGTATTGTCGGCCCCGTCCCACACAACCGTGTGTGGACCCGTAGCTTTTTCGCCGGCGACGAGTGTCCGGACCAGTTTGCCGCTGACGTCGTAAACGCGAAGATCAACTAAACCCCTGGCGGGGATTTCGTACGAGATCGCGGTGGTCGGATTGAACGGGTTGGGCGAGTTCTGAAGGAGCGCCGATTTCTGCTGCGTGGCAGGCTTGTCCGCCTCGTCCGTCGAGAAAATGCCCGTATCCCTGTCATTGTTTCTTCCGCCACCGTCACCGTTTTCGAGGGAAGCCGACGATTCAATGATGTCGTCGCAGTTGATGTGTCCAAAAGCGGAGACGGACATGTCGGCGATCTCGATGTACACGTCTGTGTTGCGGTAGGGATCCAGATCCCAGTAGCGACGATCCATTTCGTCGGTGTTTTTACCGGTTTCCTTGTACAGGACGGTGCCGGTGGCCGCGTTTACCAGCGCCACATAAAGGTAGTCAATATCCGTACCGCCGCCGACCAGCAGGTTCATCGATCGGCCGGTAATTGTAAACAGCTTGGATCGAATCATACCGGTTCGGCTGTCCCCCTGGAATCCGCCGACGGTGCCGATGCCCATCGGGCCCGTGTACCGTTCATAACTACCGATCCAGCAGTAGCCTTCAAAAGTGTCGTCGACGTCCTCACCGCGTGCTTTCGGATTGTTGCCGTAAGTCGGCTGGTAGCTGAACGCGTTCCCCCAGATCAGGTTCCAACTCCCGGATAGCGCCCACGGTTTGTAAGCAGCGGGAATGTCGCCCGACCACACCAACTCATCAAATCTTAAGGCGTAGAACGATGTTCCATGCCCGTCGTTATAAATTGCGTGACGCGAGAACATCTCCGTGCCGTCCGACAAACTGGTTATCTGCGGCGCGTGTCCGGTGTCGACGATTCTCCGGTTCGATATGTCCCAACCGCTGAACAGGTCATTCGACGACATATGCGAGGTTCCGTTCACTTCCTCTTCCGTGAAGAACATGTGGAATATGCCCTGCCGCTCCAGGATGAATACGGACTCCATAACGTGCCAGGAATCGTGCACATAGATGGGACCGATATCGGTCCAGTTGAGCAGGTCGATGGACTCGGCGCACGCGACGGCGCCTTTGGCGTCCGCGGTGAGTGCCGTAAGAAACATATAATATTTGCCGTTGTACTGGATGACGTGGGGATCGCGGCCGTGACACCACGTGTTTTCATCCCACAATGCCCATGCCGGATCCGGATGGTTTACCGGCCAGCCTACCTTGAGCCAGTTTTCCGGCGTTTGGCCGATGGCCATGCCCGTCTGCTGCGCACCGAAGCCGTTGACACCCGTGTAATACATAATCCATCCGTAAGGCGTATCGATGATGTACGGGGCCCACAACCGGGTGTCCCACGTTCCTGGTTCCAAAAGCGGTTCTTCCAGATTCCAGTCTATAAAATCGGTGGACGTTGCGTGTCCGATATCCAGCGCCGGGTCACCCCGCAGATAAATCAGGTGATAAACCCCGTCCTTTTCCATCACGCAATGGTCCAGAACCGGAATCGGGGCCTCAGAAAAATATTTTTGCTCGAAATCGAATTTGACCAGCGCGGAAGTGGCGACCGGATGCAGTAGCACGAATGCAGCGGCAAGGCACAGAATCAGCAGCGTCCGGCCGGAGCGAGTGCAGAGGTTGAGTTTGTCGGAACGTAATACGCAGAGTATATTCATGCCCAGAGTGATTGTAAGTATGTTGCGATTACGGATCCTGTATCCATCGGGGACACATTACCTTGTATTTTGGAAGCATAACATAACCGGCTTTAATAATCAAGAGTTACAGTGAATCGCGGTAAAAGCGTTACCCCGTTGATATGAAATGACTTATTAAATGAGATATACATTGTACGCGGGGTCATATTTCGGTATACCGGTGCGGATTCACTTCACTTTTCCGCTGATTCTGCTCCTGTTCGGCGCGCAGGCCTGGTCGGAGGGTGGTCCGGTGGAGGCGTTTCGGGCGGTGGTTCTCATTATGGCGGTGTTCATCTGCGTCATTCTCCATGAATTCGGACACAGTTTACAGGTCAAACGATACGGCATCCGGGTTTGGGACGTTGTGTTGCTGCCGATTGGCGGAATGGCGCGTGCCGACAGAATACCCGAAAAACCGTGGCAGGAAATTGTGGTCGCGATATCCGGACCGGCCGTCAATTTTATACTGGCCGGCATTCTGTATCTGGTCCTGGTGATCCAGGGCAAACCGCTGGATATCGAGTCCGATTTTGTGACCAATCTCCTGGTGATCAATCTGTTTCTGGGTATTTTCAACCTCATCCCGGCGTATCCAATGGACGGCGGACGCATTCTCAGAGGTTTGCTTGCGTTGAAACTCCCTTACCTGCGCGCCACCCGTTACGCAAAAAACACAGGGCAACTGATCGCCCAGTTTTTTGTAGTCGCCGGATTTGTAGACAGTACGTTTATCATGTTGCCGGTGATTGCCGTTTTCATATACCTGGGTGCCATCAACGAAGAAAAAGCGATCCTTCTCCGTTTCGAATCGTTACCCGAACAACCCCGTTAGCGCCATGAAGTTCCCGTACTGTCGCATGAATTCGCGTCGCGGTTGGATTCCCGGTCGCCGGTGCCTTCACGCACGTCGTTGCCCTTCGTGGTTGCGCACACGGTACATCTCTTGCACGTAACAGCCTGATCGTTAGAATCCGGTCATTCTCAAGGCAAATTGCACTGAAAGCGTTCCTGTAGTATCGCATCTTTGGGCTCAAACGCCGGGAGGACGCCATGTCAAACACTCTCGTTGTAACCGACACTCACGAATCAGACGTTCTATACAGCCAGGCAATGGAACTTCTCAGTCGCAACCACATGCGCGAAGCGATGAAACGTTTCGAGGAAGCATTGCAGATATCTCCGAACAATGCGGTGTATATGTCGCATTACGGTGTCTGCGTGGCTATCGAAAAAGAAGACATTGTCGCCGCGCGAAAGTTGTGCGAACGCGCCGTCAAGATGGATCCGAAAAATCCCGTCGCACGGGTAAATCTCGGAAAGGTTCTGCGCCTCGACGGTGACAACGAACGAGCCCATAAAACTTTTATCCAGGCGTGGAAAGCGGACAAAACCCACCCCGCCGCGGCAGCCGAGTTGTCGCGAATGGGAATCAGGCGTCCACCGGTTTTCTCGTTTCTGTCGAGAACCCACTGGTTGAACAAAAAGTTTGGGGTACTGCGAGCCAAAATCGAGCGCAGTATGATTAAATAATTCCTGACCAAACCCTTCCACGTCCGTTTTGATTCCAGTCCGGAGCCCGTCTCGTCCGAGACGGGTTCGAACTATCCGGTATCCCCGGCGCCGCCAAATTGCTATATTTCAATCGAGCCATCAAGAGCCGACTAATGTACGGGCGCTGTTTAATCAATTCTGATCACATGTTGTTGAAAATCCTCTTAATACTTTTCCTGTCGGCTACGGCGCCGGTGGTTTGTGGTTGTTCGCAGTTTTCCGGGGATTCGTCCGCAAAAGAGCGGGCGGATCGTCTCAACGCCACAAAAGCTGAAGCCCGCGTTTTTG
>CAYUDF010000234.1:0-5627 GCA_964443465.1 uncultured bacterium | reverse complement strand
AGCGAAAACACACAAAAGCATCTATTCGGATTTTGGGAACTGATCGATGAAATATTGAATTCCGTGCTGTTTTTGCTGATTGGTTTAGAAGTGCTGGTACTGACTTTGGATCCATCGTCGGGCTGGCTGGTTTTGGCCAGCATACCGCTGGTTTTATGCGCACGGTTAATTTCGGTTTTTCTGCCGATATCCAGTACGGTGCCGTCGGTGAGACCTGCAGGAAAAGTGGAAGCGAGAACAAGTTATGGATCACGAAATATTTGACCCAACGATTAAGACGTCAATCGATGATTTGAACGGGCCCGTAGAAGACCCGTGTTCCCTGGTAGAGGTTTCTACCGAGGGTGAGACGGTATGGGTACTGGACCGGTCGATTGTCATCGTGGGATCGGACGAAGCGGCTGATGTGAAGATCGAAGACAAATCGATCGCACCGTATCACGCCGAAATCGTCCACGAGAACGGCGGATATCGTATCCGGCACCTCGACGGACAGACGCCGGTTTGTGTCAATGGCGAGCCACAGGATGAATCCCCGCTTGCCGATGGCGATTCGGTGGCGATCGGAGAGTCTACATTCAGCTTTGTCAGAAAACCGACCGCTGAACCGCCGAAATAAGCCGTAAACAAGAACACCGACCAACTCGATCGATCCTCATGAAATTGTTTGGTCGTATCTACAGCCATATCCAGACGTGGATGATTCCACTGAGAGCACTCGGTGCGCGCACGAGTGAATCGCTCTCTCTTTTGTACGACCTCCGCCAGAAACCGTGGATGATCCTGTACTGGTTCAAAACGGCGCTTCGAGTCCACATTGGTTTCGTGATCGCCGTTATTATCGCCGTGTTCTGCTTGTCTTTCGTCACAAACGCGGCACTACAGCGTGCTTTCAAACAGAAAAGCCTTACCGAACTGGTGTCCGGCCTGACGGGCGCGAAAAGCCGCGGCGACCTGCGGCGAGAAAGAACGCAACGTTTTTTTTATGGACTGTTTATTCTCACAGGGTCAGCCGTGATCGGCCTGCGGTTGCTCTCCGAAGTTCGCGCATCGATCGGTTATTCCGTGCGCGAGTCACGGTCGTTGACACAGGAAGCGGATGCCGCCCTCGAAAACGATCCATCACAGAGTATTATACTTTACCGGACGGCAACCGGTCTAACCTGTCATCCCGGGGATGAAAGCGCGTTACGGAAGAAAATATCCGAGGCTCAAAAATCTGTCGCGACGGGCGGGAAAACAACCCGTTCCATCAGCGGACCGGTATCCACCGAACCTTCGCAGGCGCCCCAAACCATCGGGGATCGCTACACGATCATGCACGAGCTGGGTCGTGGCGCTTCCGGTACGGTGTACCGGGCGGATGACGATGTGCTTGAACGGGCCGTCGCCCTGAAGGAACTGACGATTACCGTGGCCGACGACGACACCCGTGCCCGGTTCCGCCGGGAGGCCAAAATCCTGGCTCGGTTGAACCACCCGAACATCGTGCAGATTTATGATCTGCTCGAACACGGTTCGCGGATCTGGATCGCCATGGAACTGGTGGAGGGCGGAGACCTCGCTTCCTTACTGGCCAGGCACGGCCGGTTGAATCCGGAGCAGGTTGCGGTTCTTGGGGGGCGGATGGCGGAGGCTTTGTTGTTTGCCCACAACCGCGGTGTGATACACCGTGACATCAAACCGCTGAACGTACTTCTCGTCGACGATTCCAACCCCAAAATCACGGACTTCGGTCTGGCAAAACTGTCGGAAAGCAATGTGCACACGGTAGAGGGGATGGTACTGGGGTCACCGCGTTACATGAGTCCCGAGCAGGCGGAAGGGGGGCGGGTGGATCAACGCTCCGATATCTATTCGCTCGGTATTCTGCTGTATCACATGTTGTCGGGTAAACCACCGTTCAGCGGCGACGTGAGGAGTGTGCTGATGCAGCACGTTCGCCGCCAGGCGAAACCGCTTCTGGAAATGGCTCCGGATATCCCGCCGGAACTGGCCGGTCTCGTTGACCAGATGCTCTCCAAAAATCCTTCCGACCGGCCCGCCGGAATGGATGTTATTGTAGACCAGCTTGGATCTTTACTGGAAACGCTTCAATCTGTGTGAACCATTCTGAAGCATCCCGTGTTGCGGCGCGCCGATCTCGTAGCAGATAATCGATATCGGTTCGGCTTCTTCTTCCGCGATTTTGCTGCTGCCCCCAAGCATGGCGGATCGGGCCGAAACGAGGCTTTTGACCACGTACAACCGGTCACCGGCGAAGAAATAGCCATCGCGATTGATTGTTCCCACGCCTTTCAGTGATATCTGTTCGACAAACCGGCCGTTGCGGTCGAATACATCAAATACTCCGATGGAGCCATCCGGCGCGTCGAGCGCACCGCGGCTGGACAGCACCCACAACCTGCCCGCATCCCGGGGGTACAACTTCTGCACATCGCGGTCGGTCTTGCTGATTATTTTTTTTGGTTCCTGGCCGTCAACGCGGACTCGCATTCGCTCGTGCATCCGGTCTCTTTCCTCGGAAGATCTTACACGCGATTGATACTGCCTGTGAATGATCCGGTCCGGCGTCCCGTCGGCGTTCCACACGTCGATTCGATATCCGTCAAACACGGGATTGGCGTATACAGTTCCGTTTTCGCCGACGTCCCACGGCATCGCGACTCCTACCAGTTTCTTTTCATCAAAAGTGAAGTTTGCCATGTTTTGATCGGAGGCGACCTCCAGGTACAGGGCTGACTGTTCGCCCCAGGGAGTCACGCCGATGATGCGAAAAACCGACCGAAAGCTGTCTTCGCTTCTTATAAAATCGTTTGCTCCCACGATCACCCGGTCGCTTGTGGCGGTACAACGAAAGAACATCCGGGAACCGCCGTCATCCGGTCCCGGAACCGGATAGTTGTCGGCCGGGTCGCCATCGGTGGTCAACGCGATTATTTTGCCTGGCATTCGTTGCATGATCCCGAGGTCACCGCCGGGCAGCATCACCATACCACCGGGGCGGCGAAACTCGCCCGGTCCCTCGCCTTCACGGCCGATCGAGCGGATGAACTCGCCGTCCGGGTTATAGACCATGATTCGGTGGAGTTGCGCGTCGAGCAGATAAACATTGCCGGAACCGTCCGTTACGACAGCCACAATCACGCCGAAAAATTCGTCATCGTCTTCCGTATCGCCGCCCAGGCGCCACTGCTCAATAAGGTCGATTTCGGACGTACCGGCGACTGGCTCGGCCGGGTTCATCACGTGGATGATTCCGTCTTTCTTTATTTCACTGCCCTGCCAGTCGTCGGCCAGGACCGGGGCCGAAAATCCGCACAGAAAAACAATAACAGCGCACCAGAAACTAAATTTTGAACATTTCACTGACCGTCCTCCACCGTTGGTAATCCGCGGAATCTATCCTGTTTTCCCCGTGGTTATAGTTTTACCTTCTGTTGCACAGTCGGGTTTCATTATATTTGTCCAATTATAAGCATGATTATCTCCATATGTATGTGTATAATCAAACGGTGATTCTATCCCCTGGGGAAGGTAGTTGGATTTGGTGTTTGGGACGATCCGCTTTAAGTTAAAGCACTTCCTTTTCTTCGCTTTGTTTCCATTGTTAGCGCCTGGCCTGCCACGGACAGCCGTCGCGGAAGGAAGCTTGCACGGTACCGTCGTTGACGTCTCCACCGGTAAGCCGGTCGCGTATGCCACGATCACACTGGACAAAAACATCCAGGTTTTTACGGCCGGTGACGGCTTTTTTGATTTCGGCGCGGTCGAAGACGGCGACCACAAGCTCGTGCTGCAGCACGTTTCCTACAAGCCCTTCTCGGTTTCTATTATCTGGCCCGGCGAAACCATGCCCTTGCTCATCCAGCTGGAGCCCTCACAGTTCACGACGGAAAAAATCGTGGTGAAGGGAAAGCAATCCGCGCCTTCGCTGCCCGTCAGCGCGATTTCACTGACCAGGGAAAATATCACGATGGCTGCCGGCAATGTCGCCAACGATCCGCTGCGAACCGTTCAGTCACAGCCGAGCTGTGCGATCGACGGCATCGATTTTCTGTCAAAAATGGCGGTACGCGGCGGGGACAGCGAGGAACACCGGGTTTATTACGACGGGTATCCCCTCCAGCACTACGCGCACGTTGGCGGGTTCGCCGGAGTTGTGTACGACGACATGCTGAGGAGCACGGTACTGGTTCCCGGCGCCGCGCCGATCCAGTACAAAGGCAGTCTGTCGGGTGTGGTGCTGATGAAACCGGCGCGGCCGGATACCAGCTTCCGGTCGTTTCGCTACGATATTACATCGATGGCCGGTGGTCTTGGACAGCTGATCACTCCGGAGTTGTCGGTCCAGGTCTCGGCAAAAACAGATTTTTTCAACCTGCCCGTTTATCAGCAGCAGGGCGTCAAGGACCGTTCATTCGGCGATGTGATGGGCCGCCTCACGTGGACACCCCGCAAAAAATTCTCGGCGACGGCGACGGTTCTGGCCGCTTCCGATTCAGAGACAAGAAAAGAGCTCTACGCGTCCGCCGGAACAACCCGGGAAGTGAAGTCGCTGGTCACCGGCCTTGATCTGGCCTGGCGCGACGCGGGCTGGCAGTTCAAACTGCGTCCCACGTACTCATATTTTGACTCACAAGACGCGATTTCATGGCAGTCGTCCGAACGAACGCACGAACTGCGCGATATGAGGTTATACGGAAGCATTGAACGGCAGGGAAAGATATTCGGATTCGGGTTGGCCGGCGACGCCGGTGTGTTGAATCACTCGGGCAGTGGCGGGGAACTGACCGACCAGCCCTATTCGGCCTCGGCAAATATCCGGTTGTTATACAAGGACTACGCCGCCCTGGTACTGGGTGGTGGGGGAACACGTGAACCGTGGACGGCGGACTTTGAACCGGAGGCGTACGGTTCGTTGCGGATCGGATTGGGCAACCTGATTTCCATATCGGGCGGCGCCCGGCGGTCGTTCCAGACGCCGTTTGTCTTTTCGGAACGGAGATACTTCGCTTCGTTACCCATCGACGCCGGCGATCTGCTCACCGGCTATTTGCCCACGTGGGAACAGTCCCAGGCGGTGCGCATGGACCAGGTGTCGGCGGAAGCCACTTTAGTCCTGCCCCTGCAGTGCTCAATCGCGGTCAGCGGTTTCGAGCGGTGGTACGACAATCTGCTCACGTGGGAGTGGGACCCTTTTCCCGGGATAGGGGCCGTACAAAGTAACGGAGACGGGCACGGATACGGATACGAGATCACTTTTGCCCGCAATGCAAACAGATTTTCGTTTATGGTTGCCGCTTCCAGGGCACGCGTGTGGAAAACGGAGGGCACTCTGGTCAGCGAACGAATCGGCGATTTCGACAGACCCGATTCGTGGCACGCTGGAATCAGCGTGAAACTGGCGGAAGACACACGGGTTTCGGCGCGCTGGACTGATGTCTACGGCCGTCCCTATACAATGTACAACAACACCAGCACCCCCCCCGCAACCGCGGAGGTCAACGCCGTTCGCCTGCCCCGGTTCCGTCGACTGGATGTCAAAGTGGTGTGGTCTTTCCTGCACGGGCCGTTTGGCGGCGAATTTTTTGTGGATATCATCAACTTCCGGAATGAGCAAAACA
>CAYUDF010000233.1:0-5636 GCA_964443465.1 uncultured bacterium | reverse complement strand
CCTGCATGATCAGTTGATGCTGGGTTTCCTTCAGCTCTTTCAGCGTGTCTTCGAGTTGCCTGTTTTTTTCGTCCAGGGTACGCGTCCGGTCGGATACCTTGTCCTCGAGCGTCCGGCTGTATTCTTCCAGTTGCTCCGATTTTTCCTGGAGCTGCGCCGAATAATCTTTCAATCGCCGGTGGCTTTCCGTGAACTGGCGTTCGAGAACATAACCGAGGCTCCCCACAAACACCAGGGCGCCCCAACTGGACAACCAGTGCCCGGTCGCAACCACACCCAGGCCCTGGAGAAGATCCAGCACACCGGTAAAACCAAACACGGAAAATCCCCACATCGCGATCCTGGCTTCGATGCTGCCTCTCATCGCGTGTGCCAGGGTCACAACCA
The DNA here is from genome assembly GCA_964443465.1 of uncultured bacterium. GTDB lineage: Bacteria > Krumholzibacteriota > Krumholzibacteriia > WVZY01 > JAKEHA01 > CAYUDF01. Next base: position 5,249 of record CAYUDF010000233.1, on the reverse strand, counting down.
GGGCAATGGGTACGGTGACTAAAAACAGAATGTTATAGATCCGCATACCGATAGGAATCATAAGGACACCAAACAAATCCAGCGCAACCAATACCACCGCAAAACCGAGATGCAATGAAAACACACCCCAGATAATCCCTCGCGCCTTGGCGCTTGATGTCCGGAATATGGTGTACTGGAGATAGGCATACATGCCGACCGGGAAAATCATGAACGGAACCGTAATCAAATAAAGCTTCAGCGCTGAAGAACTGATAACGAATTGCGAACCGGGATGGGACATGACCTGAAATAATCCCAGGCAGATGGAAAATGCGGCAAATGACAGCGGAGCAAACAGGTTTTCCCGGAGACGAACTAAATATGTCAACAAACCGAACAAACCGGCGAAAATCAGCAGGATCCCGATAGCCGTGGACTCGAAACCCCGTAAAAGTACCCGTCTGACGACAGCGTCTTCGGACCCGACGACAGGTGGATCGGTCGTTGCCTCGAGGCCGATCACAAACACGTTTGAGAAAACACGAAGAGAGAGCACTTTGTCGTGGTAGTCGGCCGGCAGCGGAATCACATGAACATTGGCGACGGCGTACTTGGCGCTTTTGTCCGGTCGCATTTGCCCGAAGTGGTAGATCAAATCCTTACCGACGTAGACTTCGAACGAAACGGCAACATTGGGCAGATAAAGCACCGGAAGGCCGCCTGACACGGCGGGCAATTTCGTCCGGTACCACACCCATTCTCGTCCGTTCCGGTCGGGGGGCCAGTCCAGTCCGGGAAGTAACTCCCAACCGGCTTCCGGATCACCCGACAGCCAGGCAAACGTCCCGCTGGTATCAACGGGGGAATCTCCCCAGTGATACAACCAGTCGTTTGTAAGTGGGATGGGTTCGTGGTTTTCAGTGGCGCCGGCAGGGGCCCGGAATCCCGCAGCAATCGCGAGAATCGCGAGGGCGAGCGTGAGTCTTATCACCGGAATCCTGCGCATGATTCCTTTATATATAAAAATGGAGACGTATGTCTATCGGTAGTTCCGTCGTCCCCGCGAGCCGGAGCGCTTCCGACCGCTACCCGAGGGCCTCGCCTGGCTCGACTGTCCCGGCTTCCTTGACGGGCTTGTCTGCTGCGTCTCGGGGTTTCGGCTTCGAAGTAATCCAATGGCTTCCGAGTGAAACGGGTGGTCTTTGTGGGCGTCCAGCGGCGTCTTGGTGAGTCTCTCTATCGATCGAAGCATCGACAGGTCCTCGGCGCCACAAAACGAATACGCGGTTCCGTCGGCTCCGGCACGGGCGGTCCGCCCGATGCGGTGCACGTAGCTTTCGGCGTCGTCCGGCAACTCGTAGTTGACGACATGCGAGATCCCGTCGACATCGATACCACGCGCCACGATATCCGTTGCGATCAGGACCCGGATCTTGCCGTGATCAAACCCTGCGAGCGCCCGCTGCCGGGCATTCTGTGATTTATTCGAATGGATCGAATCGGCGGAGATACCCTTAAGGGCGAGCGCCTTCTTGACGCGATCGGCCTTGCGTTTCGTACGCGTAAAAACCAGTGTGCGCCCCGTCGACTTGTCCCGAAGGATCGATGCCAAAAGCGCAAGCTTGTTGCCTTGTTGAACGAAAAGAACTTTCTGTGAGATCTTCCCCGACACCGATGCCGAAGGCGTGACTTCCACAAACGACGGATCGCGAAGCATATCGCTTGCAAGTTTGGTAATAGCGCGGGTTAACGTCGCCGAAAACAGCATCGTCTGGCGGTCTTTCGGGGTCTGGTTGACGATCTTGCGAACGTCGTGAATAAACCCCATGTCGAGCATGCGGTCCCCTTCGTCCAGGACGAGCATTTCTACATTGTTGAGGCGCAGGTGCCCCCGGCCGGCGAGATCGAGCAGGCGTCCCGGTGTCGCAACAATGATTTCCGGTTTCCTGGAGAGGGCTTTCAGCTGCTTGACCATAGATACGCCACCCAGAATGACAGCGCTGCGAAACGGCAGGTGTCGCCCGTAGGCCCGTAAACTTTCGTTTATCTGGAGGGCCAACTCACGCGTCGGCGTGAGGATCAGGGCGCGAACGCCTTTTTTGTCCTCATTGTTGCGCCGGGTCTGCTCGCTCAACAGTTTCAGCATCGGCAGCGCGAACGCCGCCGTCTTGCCCGTGCCCGTCTGGGCTGTCGCCATCAGGTCGCGCCCCGAAAGTACTTGGGGGATCGCCGATACCTGGATCGGAGTCGGTTCTTTATATCCTTCTTCGGCCAGGGCCCGAAGGAGAGGGTTTGATAGTCCTAGATCTTCAAAATGAGTGTTTTTCATATCATCCTGTCTTCAAAAATTCTTTGCTATTCTCCCGAGTAAACTATTGCCTTTGCTCGGGTTAGCTCTTGATTACAGGATCCAGGGCCGAGAAAAACGCGGAAAGCGTCGGAAGGTCGTCTAACGGTAGGTCAGATCGATGTCCACGGAACATAAAGTAAAACAAAAAGTTACGCAAGGGGAATGTTTGTTGGGCCTACGCTCGAGCGGGTGTAATCCCTTAACTCGTGACTCCCGACCGGATCACACCGGTGGTCTGTCGGCGGACCTCCCGCGATAGATACAGAACTGCCCGAGCATAACCAGCGCAAACACGGCTCCGGGCACGTTGGCGCCGACGATGAACCAGTTCCTCGGGGACACCGTGAGCCCGTAAGCGAACCACACCGAGAAGGTGGCGGTGAGCATCGTGACCATAAACAGGGAAAGCCCCGTTGTGGATTTTGTTAAGTAGTTTCGCCGGATCTGCGACGGCAGGCCAACGCACGTGTATACAACGGTGATAAAAAGAGCCACCCATCCCAGTGAATCCGCTGCGTTCATTCAGAACTCCTTACCGTCGGCGCCTGCGGCCAACTTTTGATATGGTGAGCCCAATTCCCCCCCTCTTTTCTATGCTATAATCATTTTAACCCCGCCCGCATGCTTCGAGGGAGAATAAAATGACAGCCGGACTTCTCAGAATCGCGACGGTCGTTATTGGCCTGGCCGTGTTGACGCTCGCCTGCAGCGAAGAGGGGCCCGTTTCTTCGGGCGGCATTCCCGCAAGCAGCACAATCCCGTACCTCAACATCGGTGGCGGCGCCGACGAGCAGGGTTTTACCGCGTGCCGGACGCCGGATGGCGGGTACCTGATCGTGGGTTTGCAGGGGAAACCACGCAGTTTCTTCAACGACCTGTATGCCGTACGAACCGATGAGACTGGAGCGATTCTCGGCCGATACCCGGTGCGACGCGGCGACGTTCATTGCAACATCTGGACTCCAATTCCGACCGCGGATGGCGGCATCGTTGCCGTCACCACCCGCGAGGGCGACACATTTCTCATCAAATTCGCATCGGACGGATCGATCGCGTGGGAAAGAGACTATGGCTCGTACTCCGGTGCAGGCCCAGCCTGGTATTCGTTGTGTACCGCCGGCAATGGTTACCTGCTGACCGTTATGCCCGACGTGTGGGCGGATCTAAACACCATCGAGTTCTTTTTTACGTACGCCGACGGCACCGTGCGGACAACCGCCCAGTGGCCGTCAACCCCGCGGCGAATATTCTCCGCGGCTGAAACCCAGGATGGAAGCTTCATACTTGCGGGGGCTCAGTGGAAAACCCCGTCAAACCTGGACATTTTCGTGGCGCGGACGGAACCCGGATCGGTCACGGAAGACTGGTCGATACTCACCGGCACCCAGAACCACGATCACGCGTGGCTGACCGTGGCGCTCGACGACGACGCGGTGCTGTTTGGAATGATGGACGACCCACCCGAACCCCCCAGCGCCGGATACCCTTTTTTGATGCGACTGCGTTCCAACGGTCAAAAAGCGTGGACCCGGGACATCAGCGAGCTGGGATACGTATCCGGTTTGACAACAATGGGGGACGACCTGGCCCTGGCCGCCAACAACGGCACAAACGGGGGTGCAAAAATAGCGCGCCTGACCGGAAGGGGCACGGTCGTCTGGGAACGCACCGTCGGAACCGGAGTTGATCATGAGAGTGTGCTTTCGATTGTCGCAGACGACGAAGGTTTTGTGGTATCGGGCACGACCCGGCCTGAAATCAGCACCGATACCGACCTGCTGCTGGCAAGTACCGACCTGGATGGAAGCGGGTACCCGTTTCCACCGTATGAGCCCGAATGTATCGATCCGGTAACACCCCCCGATCCGAGTCATGTTGTCGGCACACAACGGTCGTACTCGGTCGTGAATAACACAGGGCTGGGCATGGAAGCTATCTGGGCGCTGTCCTCAGACTTTGTGATCGCGGTTGGGGATAGCGGATACATTACCCGCTTCGACGGCACGTCGTGGAGTCAGATGACCAGCGACACCCGCGAAGAGTTGTACGATGTCTACGGCTTTGCAGAGGACGACGTTTTTGTCGCCGCGCGCCACGGGAAGATCTTTCACTATGATGGTCTGTCGTGGTCTGAAATGCCATCGACGGCAACCTACCTCCGTTCGCTGTGGGGAGCGGCTCCCGATGACGTCTGGGCGGGCGGTGTCCAGTTGATGCACTACGACGGCTCCGAATGGAAGGACGAGACGCCGAAAGGGTGGTGGACGCCAATCGACATGGACGGTATCACCGCCACCGACATTTACGCGGTCGGCGCCGCGGGTAAGGTGCATCAGTTTGACGGCTGCACGTGGAGCACTGTCTATGAGGCGCCCGGCCGGCTGTACGGAGTGACGGCCATACCCGGACCGCTGGTATATGGTGTCGGTGATAATGGCCTTTTCGCGCGTTACACGGGAGACACGTGGGAATCTTTCTATCTGGATTCGAGCTACGACTTCACGTCCGCCTGGGCACGAAGCGAAAACGACGTGTTTATCGCGGGGACATCCGGATTCGCCGGCCCGTATGTCCTTTATTGGTTCAACGGCTCAACGTGGGCCAGGCAAACACAGGCATCAACACAGGCTCTACTTGATGTCACCGGCACATCCGACGGGAACATCTTTGGCGCGACGTCCTACAGCTATATCGTGCGCGGGACGCCGTAACGTGAGAAAATTCGCTATTTTCCCAGGGATTACACCGTCATGAAGATCGTAACCTTGTGTTTGACTTTCTTTCTCGTGGCGACCCTGCCCGTGATAAACCATTCTGAATCACCGCAAACATCACTGCCCGAAGTCTGGTTCACCGCAAACGTCGCCAGGTGGACACGTGCGCTTTCGACCATGTTTAACTTACTTATTGATTGTGC
>CAYUDF010000232.1:0-5637 GCA_964443465.1 uncultured bacterium | reverse complement strand
TCCTGGCCGCGGAAAACAAGCAGGAACTCGTCCGACGGGCCGATTACGTATTCGTCCGGATTCACCGGCGCGTCCAGTCCACGTGGGATTACCTGTGCAAACTCCTCCTCGAGCAGTTCCTGCTGCGCTGCCTGTTTCTGTGCCGCGGCCGCGGCGTCAATGTCCTTGTCCTTGCTGGTGCTCCGGGTGCGCTGCGCCACAACCGAACTGCTCAACGATACAAGCAACAAAATAGTAATCAGAGAAGTCAGATTCCTGAACATATCTAGCCTGATCCTTCCCCCGGCGCCTTGCGGCACCGTCAAGTCAGCATTTCCCTGACAAAATCACTCAACTTACTGAAATCGTCCGCACCGGGTATTCCCACCTGCGCCATGTGCGGCTTTCCGCCGCCTCGCCACGACAATTCCGCGGCGATTCGTTTGGTGATGTCCACCGCCGTCAAAGATTTTTCCTTGATAAGACTGTCGGACGCGACAATGAGCACAACCGGCTTTTGCGGTTTGTTCTGACACAGGAGACCCAACCCAAGCCCGATCTTGTTGCGCAATTCATCGCCGTATTTCCGAAGCGCGCCGACATTGTCGGCATCCACCATCAGCGACACAAACCGGACACCGCCGACCTCTTCCGCCTGGGATATCGCGTCGGAGGCCTCGTCCTTCGCACGCTTCGAAGCGTCTTTCCTCAATTGTTTCTGTAGTGTTTCGGATTCTTCCAGCAGCGTTTTTACACGATTTCCCACTTCTTCGGGGCCCACGCGAAGTGCCTGGGCGATATCGCGCCGTTCGCGCCGGATTTCCTGTGACCAGGACATCGCCCCCGTGCCGGTTATCGCCTCAATACGCCTCACCCCCGCCGCAACGGCTGTTTCCTGACGCACGAAAAACGGCCCGATTTCGCCCGTCCGCTCAAGGTGGGTTCCGCCGCACAGTTCCATGGATACGTCGGCGATCGATACCACCCGGACCTGCTCCGCGTATTTTTCGCCGAACAAGGCCATGGCTCCCCGTGATACCGCGTCCCTGTAATCCATCTGCTGTTTGGTCACCTCGTAGTCGCCCATCACGGCGTGACTCACCAGCCGTTCGACTTCCGCGATTTCTTCGTCGCGCATCGACTGGAAATGATGAAAGTCAAAACGAAGTCTGTCCGGGGCAACAAGCGATCCCGCCTGCGCGACATGGTCACCCAGAACCTTTCGAAGCGCCGCGTGCAGAAGGTGTGTTGCGGTGTGATTACGTTGCGTCGACATCCGTCTGCCCGCATCAACTGTGAGAACAACCGAACGGGTGTTCTCGAGTAAAGACGTCATCGTCTCCGGTTTTTCGTTCGCGGGCAGGGCCGAACGATGAACCACCCGGTCTCCGGCGTGATATGTGGCGGTAATTTCAAACCGCTTGCCACCGATTTCCGCCGAACCGGTATCACCCACCTGGCCACCGCTTTCCGCGTAAAACACAGTACGGTCGCAGATAAAATCCACGCTGTCCCTTTTGTCCGTATCGGTCTTTTCGACGATCCGGTATGCGACCACTGTCGCTTCGTCTTCCGTTTTGTCGTATCCCGTAAATTCCGTCGCTGCCGCCGGGACGAGGTCGACAAACGGGTTGTTTTCGTCACGGGCGGCGGCAAAATGACTGCTCTTGCGCGCCCGCTCTTTTTGTTGCGCCATTTCGGACTCGAACCCGGCCTTGTCCACGGCGAGACCGCGGTCTTCCGCCAGTTCTTCGGTAAGTTCGAGCGGAAATCCGAAGGTGTCGTAGAGCAGAAAGGCGTCCGCGCCGTTGACCAGCTTTTTACCGCCGGTTTTTGTCTCCTCCAGAACGGTTTCCAGTTTGTTGATGCCCTGCTCGAGAGTGGACAAAAAACGCTCTTCTTCGGCGGTGATCATCTCCTTGACCAGGGCGGCGCGTCCGACGATTTCGGGATAGCGCCCCCCCATCTTGTCCACAACCACGTCAACCGCACCGGCAAGAAATGGTTCCCGCACACCGTAAGGCTGCATCTTGGTAAGCGCTCGCCTGAGCAGCCGTCTCAACACGTACCCGCGGCCTTCATTGGACGGTACGATCCCCTCGGCCAGCGCAAAAGTGAGTGCCCGCACATGATCGGAAGCCACGTTGATCGCTACCTCCGCTTTTTGGCGTGTTTTGTCGTCGGGCAAAACGCGTCCGATGGCCTCACGTATCGGCGTAAATTCATCGGTGTGGTAGTTGTCCGGGGCATCCTGGAGAATAAACGCGATACGTTCCAGACCCAGGCCGGTGTCAATACCGGGGCGCGGCAGCGGGTCAAAAATGCCGCCCTCCGTGTAGAAGTACTGCGGAAAAACAAGATTCCAGTATTCAATAAACCTGTCGTCGGTGCCGGGGTCACCCGGTTTGGCGCCGTCGCCGCCACGGCCGGTGTCGTAATACATTTCGGAACACGGGCCGCAAACGCCGGTGTCGCCCACGGGCCCCCAGAAATTGTCTGTTTTGTCCATACGGACGATGCGATCACGCGGAAAACCGATATGGTCCGCCCACAAATTAAACGCTTCGTCGTCGTCCAGATAGATCGATATCCACAAACGATCCTTGTCCAGGTTCCACACGTCAACGGACAGCTCCCACGCCCACTCGATCGCCTCTTTTTTGAAGTAGTCACCGAAGCTGAAGTTACCGAGCATCTCAAAAAAGGTGTGGTGACGCAGCGTACGCCCGACATTTTCCAGATCGCTCTGTTTTCCGCCGGCTCGCAGACACTTCTGCACGGACGTTACCCGCGGATACGGAGCGGTTTCCGGCGCGCTGTAATACGACTTGAAGGGCACCATGCCCGCGGCGGTAAACAGCAGTGTCGGGTCTTCCGGCAGAAGCGGTGCGCTGGGGATGATGTGGTGGTTCTTCGACTGGAAAAACTCCAGAAAATCCTTCACCAACTGGTCCACGGAATAACGCGAATACTCTTTTTTTCCTGGTTTCATTTTAAATCAGTAATCCGTATCGGTGCTGTCCGTCTTGTTCGACTCCGAATTGTGGAGCAGGTCGTAAACGACACGGTTGACCACCTCGAAATCGAAACCCTTTCTTTGCAGAAAACCGGAAAGACGCCGCGCCGCCTTTTCATCGACCCTCGCTCCGCCCATTCGCCGGCCGGCAACATCCTTCGCCATTTCCAGCTGCACTTCGGTATCAAACGTTTCGGCGAGAACTTCGTCGACAATTGTTTTGCGAACTCCCAGGCGTTTGAGATCGTGCCGCAACCGGTACGGCCCCAGCTGCCGGATTTCCACCTTCAACTTGACGTATTCCCGTGTAAAGCGGGCGTCGTCGATCAGCCCCAACTCTTCCAGTTCGGCCAGGATGCCGTTGCGGATCGAGGACTCGATCGACATGGATTCCAGCGCCGTCTCCACCTGCCGGCGCGTCCGCGCCCTTTTGGACACGAGACCGATGACCTTATCCTTGCCGCGAAAATACTGGTCCATCCTGTCGAAACGGAAAATTTCCTCGTCCGACAGTGTGGCGCCGAAAACCAGCGCTTCCGCCGCTTCCAACGGTACGGTAAAAAACCGCCCCCCGGCGAGTTCAATTTTTACTCGATCCCGGGGGCGCGTTTTTAACTCGACGATGTAATCGGGCATCTATTGTTTGCCCATCCGGGCGGCACCCGGGTTTTTCTTCGAAGGCGCCGCCGGCGCGGCGGGCTTCTCCTTCCCGGCTTTGACCGGATCTTTTGAGACCGCGGCCGCTTCACCGCCCGCGGGTTTGTTTCCGGCCTTTTCGCCGCCGTAATTCAGGCCGTAGTGCTCATGAATTTTCGACGCGATCTGTTCGGTAATGTCGGGGTGGGCCCTCAGAAACTTGCGGGCCGATTCCTTGCCCTGGCCCAGACGTTCTTCACCGAAGGAATACCACGTTCCGCTCTTCTTGACGGCCTCGATGGCCGTCCCGATATCGATCACGTCTCCCTCGTAACTGATCCCTTCGCCGTAGATAATGTCGAACTCCGCCAGTTTGAACGGCGAGGCGACCTTGTTCTTGACGACCTTGACTTTTGTCCTGTTGCCGGAGATGACGTCGCCATCCTTGATCGCGGCGATCCGGCGGATATCCATCCTCACCGACGTATAGAATTTCAGCGCGTTGCCGCCCGATGTGGTTTCGGGGCTGCCAAACATCACGCCGATTTTCATGCGGATCTGGTTGGTAAATATGAGGCAAGTCTTGGTCTTGCTGACGGTGCCGGTGAGTTTACGCAGCGCCTGCGACATCAGTCTCGCCTGCAGTCCGACGTGCGCGTCACCCATTTCGCCGTTGATCTCGGCCGCCGGCACTAGTGCGGCGACTGAATCAATGACAATCACATCGAGCGCGCCGCTGCGGATCAGCATCTCCGTGATTTCCAGCGCCTGTTCGCCGGTATCCGGCTGTGAAATGAGCAGGTTGTCGACGTCGACGCCGATTTTCTTTGCGTAACCGACATCAAGCGCGTGTTCCGCGTCGATAAACGCCGCCGTCCCGCCCAGCTTCTGGGCCTGGGCCACGATGGAAATGGTTAACGTGGTTTTACCCGAACCCTCGGGCCCGAATACTTCCACGATCCTGCCGCGGGGCACCCCCCCGACACCGAGCGCGATATCCAGCGCCACGCTGCCGGTCGGAATGACATCAACGGGCACAATTGCGCCGCCTTCTCCGAGCCGCATGATCGAACCCTGTCCGAACTGCTTTTCGATCTGGGCAACGGCCAGGTCGAGAGACTTGTCCTTGCCGTCCCCGGTGCTTTTATTTGACATTTGAGTCCCCTTTCTTCAACGGAACTAGCTGGTAATACCCAACATCCACTAATTGTTCCTCCGCCACCCCCAACCAGCCAGATTCAAGGGGTTGAACGAAAGTATCCAGGTGCTTTTCAGCGCGGAAATAGTATCACGACAACGAGGGCAGTGCAAACCCTTTAAGACGGCTGTAAACCGCGCCATCACGCCGCAATTCGCTTTTCATGAGGTCGATCGACGAGACGGTCTGTACTGCTTTTTCGAGGGGTGAAACGGTGGTTAATTTGTCCAGAATTACGCCGCGCAGCGGCGATTTGACCCTCGCCACGGTGATATGGGGAGAAAATCGCTTGTTGTCCAGGGGGAAACCGGTTTCCTCCAGCAGCGTCCGGTTGACGTCGGCGGCCAGACGCTCCAGCTGTCTCGCACCACTGTCCGCGGCAAAAAACAGGACACGGGGCCTTCGGAGGTTGGGAAAACCGCCGAACTCCCGGAGCGTCAGGTCAAAAGAGGGGTGCCGGGAACTCACGCGTTCGAGACAGTTTTTGATTCCGGCAATGCCGGTCTCCGAAACTTCGCCGAGAAACTTCAGGGTGATATGCCACGTTTCCGGGCGGGTCCAGCGCCAAGGTGGATCGTCCACCGGAAACAACCTTACAGCCGAGGAGATCCGGTCTGTGACCTGCGGATCAAGATTGACGGCAATAAAGGTTCTCATAAGCCGCAGAGATAATCGAACAGCAGCCAGACAACTCCGTTACAGGCGCGCTGACGAACGTCATCGCGTGTACCCGAGTAGACCAGCCGTTTGACGGTGCACCCGCCGTCCCACGACACACCGATAAACGTCAAACCCAGCGGTTTCTGCG
>CAYUDF010000231.1:0-5645 GCA_964443465.1 uncultured bacterium | reverse complement strand
GTCGCCGTCGCCGTTGACGTCACCCACGCAAAGGTCGTGGCTGTAGTTTGAACCGATGTAGTGCCGGGTCCAGCCGGACGTGTGATACGGATCACCCAGATTCTCCCACCACTCGATCTGGCCGCGGGATATACAGCTGATCACGACGTCGTTGTCGCCGTCGCCGTCCACGTCGGCCACTTCGCCGTCGGTCGTGAACGACCCGTCTCCGATTGTATACCGCGACCAGTCCGTTGAGTTGTACCACACGACACCAGTGGAGTTTTCGCTGCCGATCATGATGTCGGCCACACCATCCCCGTTGATGTCGCCGACCGAGCAGACGTCCAGGCAACAACCGGTGCCCGACGGCGGGCTGGGGTCAACGATCTGCCAGGAAAAGTCAAGATCCTCCGCCGGCGCAGTTACCGGCAGGGCGATACAGGTTAACAGTCCCCATACCAAAAACCAATTAATGGCTCCCCGTTCTCCCGAAAAATGAATCGAACGCAGTCGTTCCCGAGATAGATGCAAAGTGTGCAACATGGCACACCTCCCTTCCGGCCGGGATACACGTATCCCAGCCCAGATCGATCCCATTTCTTTTCAGAAAACGCGCCTCGAACCGTAAGATACTCAACTCTTTGCAGGGGACAAGTAGGTGAGACTCAACCGGCTTCCAGTGAATGCTAGTTGGTAAAAAATGCTCCGCGACCGGTGTTGTCAAATCCAATCGTGCCGAAAACGTCCAACTAATTTCACAAGCCGTCCTGAAGTTGTTAATAATAGACAATGCGGTATACTAATAACTGTGTCGACCTCTCGGCGACACAGTTACAGGCGATTTGTGCTGACAGTCTCATCAACATGTTTGCTTGTCCGTATATATCGGGCGGAGACTGCAGCACAATCCCCTGGATGTGACCTCACCACATTGGGTACAGTCGATCTGAATCAATTGAGAATCCTCGAAAGGGGGGTCATGTTTTCACGATTCTGTTTTCGCGCTGTTTTTTTAATTTCTTGTTTTGCGGCTTTGGTTTTATTCACTCCCCGGACCGGTTTTTCGTGTACCTGCGTACACGAAGACATCACTCCCGCCCAGGCCGCGGGTTATGCCGATGCCATTTTTACGGGGATCGTGGTGGTTGCGGGAACGGACTCGTGTCCGGACGAGTATGTATTTGAAGTCACGCACGCGGTCAAGGGTTTGACGGAATGCAGTGTGACAATGATTATACCGTTCTTCAGTTGCACATTTATGCCTGTATTGGGTGGAGAGTACGTGATGTATGCGTACTGGTGGGATGCTGAAGATATGTGCCGGCCCGGTTTATCGACGAACATCTGCATCCGGTCGGCACCGATCGAGTATGCGCAGGAAGATCTGCTCTATTTTGAACGGTATGCGCCCATGTACCTGACCGAGTGGCAGGGTGGCGGAATACTGGCAGTGGACAACGCCGACAACGTTTATGCAGCCGATACGGCCAACAATCGTGTGTCGATATACAACGCGCAGGGCACGGTTCTCGAACAGTGGGGCAGCGAAGGTACAGGTGACGGGGAGTTCCAGGGCCTTAGCGGCATTGCCGTTGATAGCGACGGAAACGTATTTGTAGCCGACAATGGAAACTATCGCGTCCAGAAGTTTGATAACGCCGGAAACTTTGTTACCAAATGGGGTTCCAACGGAACCGACCCCGGACAGTTTCTGGGACTCATGCTACTTGCCGTAGACCCGTCCGGAACTGTTTACGCGCTGGACATTACCGGCAGGGTGCAGAAGTTCGACAATAACGGTGTTTACATGGGGGTCTGGTCTGTTGCGGATGCCGTGTACGATATGGAAGCGGCTCCGGACGGGACCATTCAGTTTATCGACTATTATACCGACCGCGTCCTGATTTACAGTTCCACGGGAGTTCTGCTGGATGAGTGGGTTCCCGGTTGCTCCCCACCCCACCAGTTTCCGTCCAGCCCTTCCAGTTTCACGATTCGGAGTGACGGCCGCCGCTGTTTTATATTCGACGCGGGCGGCCCCAGAATCGTCGAATATACGGCCGATGGTGTTTTGACCGGTGTCATGGAAGTTCCGTCGCCTGAAAGTGTGGCCTGCGGAAGCGGAGATCTGGTGTTTGTTTTCACGGGCGGGAAGGTAAAGGTATACGGGGAACGCAGCGAAGGAACCACCGGTCTGTCCGCTCCGGAACTCACCCGTGGACCGTCTCTCAACGTGTTTCCCAACCCGTTCAACCCGGGTACACGCGTCCGCTATCAGATCGACAAACCCGGGACTTTGACGATATCTGTGTATGACGTCAGGGGCCGGCGGATTCGCGAGTTGTTCAGGGCCGACCGGGCGGCGATCGACGGTTTTGTCGACTGGGATGGTCGTGACGATTTGGGGCGGGGGGTGACAGCGGGTGTCTATTTCGTCCGGTTGGAAACACTCTCGGGTAAAGCAACAAAAAAAGCAATTATGCTGAAATAAGACTCGTAAACTTTAATCGTCCGAATCGTCGATAATAGTTTGCGGGTCTGGATCGATCCAGTGATAGTCCGTATGTAAGCTACTGTTTACACAACGCCCCCTGCGCTCGGTGCGACAGGGGGCGTACGTGTATACACGAGGGAGGCTTTTCATGAAGTATTTAGTAATATCCGTGGTTTGTTTTGTTGTTCTCTTCGCCGGCGCTGCTGCAGCGCAGACACCCTACCGGGAGGGAAACAAGGCACTCAGCTTCAGTTTTAACAGCGCCGTGCTGAGAGGCTTCAACAGTGGCATCGGTGGCAAGTACTGGACTTCGGACCAGTTGGCGCTGTTCGGCAGTATTAATTTTTACTACTTCAACGACGAAAAGGATAGCGGCGGAGGCGATAAAACCAGTAGTAACCGCTTCGGCGGTGGGCTGTATCTGGGCTTGGAGCGGCATTTCGGAACTTCCCGTCTTACCCCCTATGCGGGCGGTGCGATCGGGGCCGGTTACAGCAACCAGATCAACAATACCGAAAGTGCCGACAACGAAATTTCGAACGAGACCGAAAAAGCCTCAACCTATGCGTCTGTTCAGGGTAAACTGGGGGTGGAATTCTGGTTGACGAAGCGGTTTTCGCTTGCCGGCGAGTACCGTCTCACTGCGACCTACGATGACGGCTGGAGCGAATCACGTTACAACAATTATGAGCCGCCCAGGCCGTCGACACGTTATGACACGACTTCATGGAGGGTCGGAGTCAGCTCTTCGGCGCTTCTGCTTTCAATTTATTTCTGAGCAACGGTCTTTTTGAACCGGTTTTCAGGCTTATTCTGCATTGACCGCCCGCCGGAACTCTTTTACTGTTTTGGCCAGTGGGCAGGTTAAATACAGGATCAACCAGACAGGGAGCCGGTTTATGAAGAGTCTGTGGGACGAAACCGAGTTTACCGCGTGCGGCGAACATCCGCTGGACCAGCGCGTCTATACTTCTCGCTTGTATGGCCGCGAACCCGGCCTCGTGTTGCACGGCGGGGGCAACACGTCTGTAAAGATCCAACAGCCCAACGTCTTCGGTGACGTCGAAGACCTGATGTACATAACGGGGAGCGGCGTTGACCTGCTGGACATCGACCGGACGGGTTTATCACCCGTCCGACTCGATTTTCTCCGCAAGATGTCCAAACTGGACGAATTGTCGGATATCCAGATGGCCCAGATGCTTCGCACGGCGCAGACCTCTCCCGATGCGCCCAAACCGTCGGTGGAGGCGGTACTCCACGCCATCGTTCCGTTCAAGTTTGTTGACCACACACACGCAGACGCCGTAGTGACCATTACCAACACAGAAAAGGGAATGGAACGGATCGGGCAGATCTACGGCGACCGTATGTTCATCGTGCCGTACGTTATGCCGGGTTTCATGCTCGCAAAAGAAATTTATCAGATGACCCGCGATATTAACTGGGAGCAGATCGAAGGGGTCATCCTTCTAAATCACGGCGTATTTACATTTGGCAACGACGCGACCACTGCGTACATGCGGATGATCCAGATCGCGACGGTTGCGGAGGACTATCTCGAAAAAAGGGCCACGGTTGAAACGCCCGACAATATCTCGCCCGAAGAAGACCTGGTCGAACTGGCCCGGTTGAGGCGGGAAGTGTCGGAATCGCGCGGTTGCGCCGTAGTGGCGCGCGTAGATACCGGCTCCGTGGCGGCGCATTTTTCCAATAAGCTGAATGCCGAGGAGCTGGCCACCCGGGGACCACTCACACCCGACCACGTTATCTGGACCAAGCCGATTCCGATGTTTCTGGAAAAGGACCCACAAAAGGCCGTTGAGAAATTCAGCGAAGAATACCGACAGTACTTCGACCGCAATACCGACGGTACACTGGCATGTCTCGATCCCGCTCCTCGATGGGTTGTGTGGCCGGAACACGGGGTTATAAGCCTCGGCAGGGGGTGGAAGGAAGCCAATATAATTTTCGACCTGACCGCACATACGGTCCGGGCAATCCTGCAGGGCGAAGGCATGGGGGGATGGCAGCCGCTATCTGAAGAAGACGTATTTGACGTTGAATACTGGGACCTGCAGCAGGCCAAACTGGCACGCCTCGGAGTACCGCCCCTGTTTACCGGAAAGGTTGCGGTGGTGACCGGCGGCGCAAGCGGCATCGGCAGGGCGTGTGTAGAACAACTGAACGAACTGGGAGCGTGCGTGCTGGCGCTGGATATTGACCCTGCGATCGCGGATGTCTTTGATACAGACAATGTCTGGGGGAAAATCTGCGATGTCACCGACCGAGACGCCGTCGTCAGTTCGATAAATTCCGCCGTCAGGCGGTTCGGCGGTATCGATATCCTGGTGAGCAACGCCGGGACTTTTCCCGGCAGCCGGACGATTGCGGAAATGGATCCCGATACGTGGGAAAAAAGCCTGAAAGTCAACCTGTCATCCCATCAGTACGTGTTAAACGCCTGCATCCCGTATCTGGAACAGGGGGTGGAACCGGCCGTGGTTGTGATCGGCTCGAAGAATGTACCCGCTCCCGGACACGGAGCGGCGGCGTATTCGGTGGCCAAGGCCGGGTTGACACAGTTGGCGCGTCTGGCGGCGCTCGAACTCGGTCTTAAGGGAATCCGGGTGAACATCCTGCATCCGGACCACGTGTTTGACACGGCGATCTGGACGGACGAGGTGCTGGAGAGCCGGGCAAAAAACTACGATATGTCTGTGGATGAATACAAAACACGCAACCTGCTCAAGGTCGAAATCGGGTCCCGTGATGTGGCCGAGCTGGTCTGCGTGCTTGCCGGCCCCACATTTTCCAAAACCACCGGGGCCCAGGTGCCCATCGACGGGGGAAACGACCGCGTTATCTGATGTCTGGTTGCTGTGGTGTCCAGATAAGTTGACAATTTCGCCTTTTCCACCTCCCGGCTCCTCCGAATCCGGTTTCCAGACCCGGATTTTTTTTACACAAATAGACAACTGCGTTATACTCACAATCGAAAAAGAACCAGAAAGGAAGGGTGCGATGGAAGCCAAAATCCGGAAAGTGGATTATTTCTACATGACGGTCCCCGACAAGCCGGGCGCGGCGTGTAACGTCCTGTTCCAGCTTGCCGCAGCCGATGTCAACCTGCTGGCGTTCAGCGCGGTTCCCATCGGGCCGGAGAATA